>NZ_JBJMQP010000114.1:0-81234 GCF_045802625.1 Hyalangium sp.
CGCTGATCGTCTCGGGGGAGCTCAAGGACTCCCTGGAGCGCATGGGCGCCACCGGCACGCGGTTCGAGGAGGTCTGATGACACGGGCGACCGGAATTCGTCCACGATCAACGGCTCGAGCCGCCCCTCCCAACCCGATATGTCTCGGTGCGAGGGAGCGTTCCTGCGTCAACCGTCCGCCCTGGAGCGACTGTGTCCCAGCGAATCCTGCTGTGCTGCCTCATGGCTCTGATGGCCGGCTGTGCCCGGAACGCCCGGCCTGACTCGGAGCCCACCACCCCTCACTACGAGCATGTGTTCCTCAAGCCGCTGGGTGAAGCGCTGGACGAGACCCGCAAGCTGCTCTCGGAGCGGGGCTACTCCTTCGAGCCCACCGAGGATGAGGCGATGCTGCTCACCACGTGGCAGACGCCCACCAAGGGCCAGTGGGGCAACGTCAGCCAGTACCGCTACCTGGTGAATGGGATTCGCGTGAGCCCCCGGCAGTCCGTGGTCCGCGTCTTCCGCCTCTGGCGCACGAACATCAGCAACAGCAGCGAGGCGCGGCCCGGGCAGTACTCGATCCAGAAGCGCATCGAGATGGATCAGCAGGAGTTCGGGCCGCTGCCGTCCGATCCGGTCGAGCAGGCGAACAAGGACGGCCGCGGGGTGATGAACGGAGCGCGGGATCTGGTGCTCGAGAAGGAGCTCACCCTGCGACTGGAGTCCGGCGCGGGCATCGAGGTCGTGACCAAGGACGTGGCGCCCGAGCCCGAGCGTCCTCAACTGCGAGAGGCCGACTTCTACCTCGATCGCTGGAAGCAGGAGGGCACCGCCCAGGCCGCCGAGGTGCACCCCTGCCCCCAGGAGGTGCGTGAGCTGGCTCCGCTGCTCAAGCCGAGCCGGACGCTGCTGATTGGCGAGCAACTCGGCAGCCGCGAGGCTCCCGCCGTGGTGGGGGACATGGTGTGCCAGTCCGCCGCGGCCGGCTTCACCGTGGCCCTGGGCCTGTCCATCCCCCGCACCGAGCAGGAGCGCATCAACCAGTACCTCGCCAGCCCCGGCGCGCCCGCCGATCAGGACGAGCTGCTGCGCGGCTTGTTCTGGCGCCGGCCCTATCAGGACGGGCGCAGCAGCCGCGCCATCATGGATCTCATCGATCGCGTCCGCTCGCTGCGCACCTATGGCCTGTTCATCTCCGTGGTGGCGTATGACACGGAGGAGGCCACCGGCAGCGAGCGCGACGCGCTCCTGGCCAAGCTGTGGGAGCAGCGCCGCAAGTCGCATCCCAGCGAGGTCTTCGTCATCCTGGCCGGCAACATGCACACGCGCACCGTGCGGGGCACGCCGTGGGACCAGAACTTCATCCCCATGGCGAAGCGGCTGGCGACGAGCGAGCCTGCCCTGCTGGCGCTGGATCTCAGCTACGCGCAGGGCCGCCGCTGGGGGTGCGATCTGAACCCGGATGCGAAGCTGGTGTGCACCATCGTCGGCGCCAGCCCGAGCGAGCGCGTGGCCGCGGCTCCGGGGCAGAGCCCCTTCATCCGGATGTTCACCACGCCCAGCGACGAGGGCTTCCACGGGCTGCTCTATGTCGGCGCGCTGACGCCCTCGCTCCCGGCCACCTCGCTGGACGGCCACGAGCCCCCGCCCACCTCGAGGCCTCCGGCCGAGCCCCAGCGCACCCCCGTGAACAATGTCGGCCTGCGCCCCCCTGAGTTCTGAGCTCGATCGAGCGCCTGGGAGGGCCATGCTCCAGCGGCTGGCCCGCGCGATCTGGAGCTGGAGAAGGAGCTGACCCTGCCAGCCCGCGGGGCTCAGCCCATGACCTTCTGGGGATGAAAGGGCTCGGGCCCCTCTGGGGGCTCGACCGGCTCGGCGCCCACCACGTGCAGGTGGCGCCCACGTCCGGCCATGAACGTGCGAGCCCGCTGTAGCTCCGGAAGATGCGGATCCGCCTGCCGCCAGAGCTGGAGACCGGTGGAGAAGTCCTGCGCGGCCTCGGGCAGCTTCTCCAGCGCCACCCGAGCCTCCGCGACGAGGAAGCGCACCTGGCCGCTCCCAGGCCGCTCCGCCGCGAGCGCCAGGGCCAGCTCCAACGCCTTCTCCTCGCGGCCACAGCGCAGCCGCACGCGGGCCAACGTCTCACGTGCGGGACGGGAGAAGGGCGGAGGCCCCGCGGTGCGCAGGCGGCGCTCCAGGCGGACGGCCCTCACCAGCGTGGCCTCGGCTCGGGCGGAATCTCCCCGGCGCGCGTCCAGCGAGCCTCGCAGCTCATCGGCGGCCACCTCCACCACCCGCGCCACATCGCGTGGGCAGAGGATGTAGCCATCCGAGCGGCGCTCCTCGGACAACTTCACGTGGAGGACCTCGAGCGCCTCACACGCTCGCTCTGCCTCCGCGAGCCGCCCCGACTCCAGGGTGCTCAAGCCGCGGGTGTAGCCCCGCAGGCCGTCGAGCAGTCCACGCTCGGCGGCGGAGGCCTGCTCGCTCAACTCCAGGCGAACGTCCGCCGCCGCGCGCCAGAAGCCGAAGCGCAGGTGCAACCCGGCCAGCGTGCAGGCCACGAGCACCGACGCCTGTGCATCCGTGCCCCCCTCCACGCGGCTCCGGAGGCGGCGCGCCCACCCCTGTCCCTCGATGTAGCGCCCCGCATCGGCACAGGCGGTGACGAGCAGCCGCATGGCCTCGGCCGCGCCGGGGGCCGCGTTCGCGGGCAGGCGCTCACGCGCGAGCCAGACGTCATCGGCCTCGACCGCGAGCTGAAGCGCCTCGTGCGCCTGCTCCGTGAGCCCCAGCCGCAGCAGCAGCCGGCCCGCGCCCAGAAGATACGGGCTGCACCGGAACGGGAGGGACAGCAGGTGCAGGGCGCTGTCCTTCGCGGCCTCGGGGCGCCCGCTGCCCACCATGGCCGAGATCCACGCGAGGTGGACTCCCTCGTGGTGCGGGTGCGTGCGCAGCAGCTCCCGCAGCAGGGCCTGCGCGTAGGGCTGCCCCGCGCCAGGACGGCCATCGGGCTCGTATCCATCCATCAGGAAGCCCGCGAGCAGCAGCCGCGCCTCCGCGTCCTCCGGGTAGCGATCGATGAGGTGCTCCATCTCCCGCACGAAGACCATGCGGCCATTGGCCGGCCCCCTGTCGGCCAGCAGGCTCGCCGCGACGATGTAGCGCTGCTCCAGATCCGTCGCCTCCGCGCTCAGCGCGAGCGCGTGGCGGATGGCCTCGGAGCGATCCGTCGAGTACCGGCCACCGGCGCCGCGAGCCAGGGCCAGCCCCCACCACGCCATCGCGAGCCGAGGATCCCTCCGGGCCGCCTCGGCGAAGGCGCGGCGGGCCTCGCCGCCCCAGCCCATGTGCAACAACCGCAGCCCCTGATCGAAGTACGCCTGGGCCAGAGGGATCCGCGTGCTCACGGCGAGGTGGGCCTGCCCCAGCCCCTCAAGCAGCGGGGGCACGGGGAGCTCGGAGTCCGGGACCAGGTCCCACGGCCCGGAGGAGAAAATGGAGGGTTCATCGGCGCGCAGCAGTCGTGACAGCATGGTTGTCTCTCAGGCCTCGTTGGCCGAGGCCACAAAGTCGTTCACGATGAAAAGAGAGCAAGGCGCGTCCGTCACATCCGCCGAGGGCGATACACATGGCGTGGCTCATGAGCTGCCACGGCCAGCGCACCTGTGAAGAACACAGCCAGCCCTCGCCCGCACGGCACACGGGTGCCGCACAGCGGACGCGCTCCGAGCGGCTCAGGACACTGGCGGAGAAGCCTTGGGCGCCAGGCGGAGCCGGGCTACGGGCTCCGGGTGGACCTGCTCCAGCGCGGGGACCGGGCCTGCCTCGGCCGCGATCTCCAGCACAAGCAGAGACCAGGCCGGGCACACCGGCCCCTCACGGCGGAGGAAGGCCACCGTGCAGTGATCCTCGTCCCCATCATCCGAGATCGCCTGGCTCTCCCAGATGATGTGCTCGTTGGAGACGGAGGCCTCGGGCGGCCGCGACGGAGCCTCCTCCCGAAGCTCTCCGAGGTGGATGACCTCGCCATGCTCCAGGCACGTGCCATGCTCGACGAGGGCGAAGTGCGCCGCGCTGCTCAGGTACACCACCGCGCAGAGCACCACGAACGGCAGCGCCAGCAAGCGCGACCGGTGGGAACTCCGCTGCGGAGGGTGATCAGCGAGACTCACGTCCACGAGGCCTCAGGTGAACAGCCGTTGCATTTTTAAGCCACGGAAACGCTCTGCTGCAAGTTGGGGCAATTCGCCTCACGGAGTGCTCAGCACCCGCTCCACGAACATCAGCCGATCATTGCCGAAGAACATCTCGTCCCCCACGAAGAAAGTTGGGGCGCCAAATGCGCCGCGAGCGACCGCCTCGTCGGTGTTGCGGCGCAGGGCATCTTTGATCTCCTGGGTCTCGGAGCGCGCCAGCGCCTTCTCCGGCTCCAGCCCCGCCGCGCGAGCCAGCTCCGCGAGCGCCGCCGGATCGGTGATGTCCTTGCCCTCGGTGAAGGCGGCGCGGAAGACGGCCTGGGAGAACGGAACAATCCGGCCCTGCTCGGCCGCCACCATCCCCAGCCGGTTGGCCCTCAGCGAGTTGCTGGGGAAGTTCTCCGGCAGCCGCAGCTCGGGCAACCCGAGGTGGCGCGCCCAATCCACCAGATCCTTGAAGAGGTAGGCGGCCTTGCTGGAGTTGCTGATGGGGGGCACGTTGCCCGTGGCCTTGTAGACGCCGCCCAGCAGAAAGGGGCGCCAGCGGATGTCTGCTCCGGTACGCTTCGCGAGGGCCTCCACCTGCTCCGAGGCAAGGTAGGAGTAGGGGCTGGCGTAGTCGAAGAAGAATTCGCACGTCTTGGCCATCGGAGTGCTCCTTCCTGCCCCCGGCGTGAGGCCAGGGTATATGTAGCGCGGCAAAGGATTTATCCCTGTGAACGAACTTTTAGAAGTGCTGCGGTTCCAGGCTCCCAAGTTCGGCGCGGAGCTGGCTCGGACGGCCTATCAACGTGGCCTGGCGGTGACTCTGAAGGACGGCACCACGCGTCCCATCCCCGTCACCGCGACTCCTGTCATCCTGGAGGCCGCGGAGATCCGCCGCCGCGCGGAGCTGTCCGCGAAGCTGGCCTCCGCCACGCTGAAGATGGCCGAGGCGGTGCTCAATGGCGGCTCGCGCGAGGTGCTACTGAGTGCGCTCTCGCCGCTGGAGCGCTCCATCGCCGAGCGGACCTGGAAGCAGGTGGCCCGGCTGGCCACCACGCGGGTGGACTTCTTCGTCAACACGGCGAACCAGCCCCGAGCCCTGGAGATCAACACCACCATCCCCGCGATGCAGGGCTACTCGGACATCGCGGCGCGGACGTTCATCGAGGTGGTGGCCCGGCACTTCGGCTACCCCGAGAAGTCCATCCACGCGCTGCTGACGCTCAATGGCAGCAACGCGCTGGCGCTCTACCGCGCCCTGCTGGATGGCTACGCCGCCGAGCGCCCGGGGAAGCTGCCGGACACCATCGCCCTGCTCTGCCGCCGCAACGACGCGCAAGTCTCCGAGCTGCGCTATCTGGCCGAACGCTTCCGTGAGTTCGGCGCGGACGCGGACGTCGTCCACCCGGATCAGGTGTCCGGTGATGACGCGTTCCTCGTGAACGGCAAGAAGTACGAGCTGGTGTACCGCCACCTCTTCGTGCGGCGGCTGGAGGAGACGCCCTCGCCCTGGGTGGAGGACTTCCTCGGGACGGTGCCAGGCAAGAAGGCCGTGTTCCTCAACCCGCCCAACTCGCAGCTGGAGGTGAAGACGACGTTCTCCCTGCTCTCGCAGGCCCTGGACGAGCCGGAGCTCGCCGAGGGCGCCGGCCTGAGCCCCGAGGAGCTGGAGGCCATCCGCGCCAGCGTGCCCTGGACGCGGCGCTTCCGGCGTGGCCCGGGCGTGGGCCCCTCGGGCGAGAAACTGGACGATCTGGTGGCCGCCGTGGCCGCCGAGCCTCGGCGCTTCGTCCTCAAGCGCGCCTGGGACTACGGCGGGAAGGCGGTGTTCCTGGGCCGCTCGGTGGGCACGGTGCCCTACAACGAGCGCGCTCAGGCGCTCTACGGGGCCCCGCTGTCCTGGGCGGAGCTGTGCGAGCGCGCCGTCACGGACACCACCGGCGGCGGCTACGTGGTGCAGCACATCGTCGAGACGACGCCCGAGGACCACTTCGTGTGCACCGAGTCCGGCGCGCTGCCCACCTCGTTCTACGTGGACTACTCGGCCTATGCCTCGGTGGGGCTGTCGAAGCAGCCGGCGTGGGGCGGCGTGTGCCGCGGCTCCATGGGGGAGATCGTCAACATCGTGGGAGGAGGCGGCGTGCTGCCGCTGATCACCACCGAGGTCGCCCAGAAGCTGCTCATGGCGTGGAAGGCCATCTGAACCGCGACTTCCGCGAACAGCAGGACAAGCCTGAGCGAGCGCTCCGAGCGGAATGGAGGGCCGAGCCAGGCGTTGGGCTTCGCGTTATAAAGGCAGCCCATCGCCGGGGTCCTCCCGGCGCGTGAAAGGACGAAGCGCAATGGCCTGGGAAAGCCCCGGATGGCAGACCTCCTCACAGGAGGTGAACGAGACCCTCATCCAGGAGTCTCAGCGCGCGTTCATGTCGCGCGTGTACGGCTGGATGTTCGCCGGCCTCCTGATCACGGGAGGCATGGCGCTCTTCACCGTGAGCAATGAGGCGCTGCTGAGGTTGGTCGCCTCGTGGATGGTGCCGATGCTGCTAGCGGAGCTGGGCCTCGTCTTCGTGCTCTCGATGGCGGCGCGCAAGCTCTCCGGCGCGGTGGCCGGGTTGATGTTCGTCGTCTACGCGGCGCTCACGGGCATGACCTTCTCGATCTATTTCCTCGTCTACACCGCGGGCTCCATCGGCCAGGCCTTCCTGCTGACGGGCGGCATCTTCGGCGCGATGAGCCTCTACGGGACGATCACCAAGAAGGATCTGAGCGGCTGGGGCGCCTTCCTCTTCATGGGCCTGGTGGGCGTGATCATCGCCGGCTTCGTGAACATCTTCCTGCGCAACGACATGCTGGGCTTCGTGAGCGCGTGCGCCTGCGTCGTCGTCTTCTCGGGGCTGACGGCCTATGACACCCAGAAGCTGCGCCAGCTGCACGCCACCACCGGCTTCAGCAGCGCCGCCACGGTGAGCATCATCGGCGCGCTCGAGCTGTACCTGGACTTCATCAACCTGTTCCTCGCCCTGCTGCGGCTGTTCGGCCGCCGCCGCTAGGCAACCCGATGCCCGGGGCTCGCGCGCTACCCGCGCAGCCCCTTCACGTAGGCAGCGGTGACGGGGTGCGTGGGCGCCTCGAAGATCTGCTCCGTGGAGCCTGCTTCGAGCAGATAGCCGCGCCCCTCGCGCGTCCAGAACACGGCGGTCTCGTCCGCGAGCCGGCGCGCCTGCGCCAGGTTGTGGGTGACGATGACGACCGTGCAGTGCCCCCGAAGCTGGGCGATGAGCTGCTCCACCCCTCCGCTGGAGATGGGATCCAGGGCGCTGCAAGGCTCGTCGAGCAACAGGGCCTGCGGCCGGAGCACAAGTGCGCGGGCGAGGCACAGCCGCTGCTGCTGCCCGCCCGAGAGCGCCAGGGCCGAGCCGCCCAGCCGATCCTTCACCTCGTCCCAGAGGCCCACGTCCTTCAGGGCCTGCTCGATGCGCTGCTGGCGCTCGGCGCGGTCCCTCACGCCGTGCTCTCGCAGCGGCAGCTCGAGGTTCCTCCAGATGGAGAGCGGGAAGGGATTGGGGCGCTGGCTGATCATCCCCACCCGCCGCCGCAGGCCCAGCAGATCGATCTCCCGGCCGAGGATGCTCTCCCCACCTACCGCGAGCTGGCCGGTCACGGTACAGCCCTCGATGAGATCGGTGAGCCGGTTGATGCTGCACAGGAAGCTCGTCTTTCCGCAGCCGGACGGCCCCACGAGCGCGGTGATGGCGCCGCCCTTCATCTCCAGCGAGACGTCCTCGAACGCCGGGCTGGCGCGGTAACGGACGCTGACGCCCTGGGCGCGGATCGTGGGCCCCTCGCGCGCTGCATCCCCAGCGCTCATGAGGCCACCACCTTCGTCGTGGACCACTTCCGGCTGAGCCACATGGCCACGCGATTGAGAACGATCAGAATCACCATGAGCACCAGGGCCGAAGCGTAGGCGGCTCCGTCGCCTCCCGACACATTCATGGCCAGATCGTAGATGTGAACGGAGAGGGTCCGCCCGGACTCGAAGAGGGACTCGGGCATGCGGTCCACGTAGCCGCTGGTGAAGATGAGCGCGGCCGTCTCCGCCAGCGAGCGCGTCACCGCCAGGATGAACCCCGCCATGAGCCCCGGCATCGCCGCGGGGAGCAGGACGTGGGCGAGCGTCCCCGTCTGCGACAGCCCCAGGGCCGAGGCCGCCATCCGGTACTCCCGAGGTACCGCGCGCAGCCCCTCCTCCGCCGTCCGGATGAAGAACGGCAGCACCATGCACGCGAGCGTCAGCCCACCGGACAAGAGCGAGAAGCCCAGCCCGAAGAGCTGGCAGAACAGCGCGTTGCCGAACAGGCCGAACACCACCGACGGCACGCCCGCGAGCACATCGAGGCTCCTGCGCACGAGGCGGCCCTGGCGGCTCGAGCCCGGCAGATACTCCGCCAGCAGGATGGCCGTCCCGAGCCCGAGGGGAACCGTCACGGCCATGCAGATCGCCACGATGATCAGCGTGGAGACGATGATCGGCGCGATTCCCCCGGTGCGCCCCGCGTCCTCGGGAGCATCCGTGAGGAAGCTCAGCGACAGATGGGAGAAGCCCCGCCAGAGCACGTCCCCCACGAGCCAGAGGAAGAGCGCCGCGACGAGGCAGGCCCCCGCCCAGAAGACGAGCGTGGCGAGCCGATCCGCTCCGCGTGCCCGGGACTCACGCATGCGAGCGCTCCCGGTTGACGAGCTCCGCGCAGCCGATGAGGACGAAGATCATCAGGAACAACACCAGGCCGCTCGTGAAGAGCGCGGAGCGGTGGTTGCCCATGGCGTACGCCATCTCGAGCGCGATGTTGGCGGTGAGGGTGCGGACCGGCTGGGTGAGGCTCAGAGGCACCTGGACGACGTTGCCGCAGACCATCAGCACGGCCATCGTCTCGCCCAGAGCTCGGCCGGTCTGAAGGAGCGCTCCGGTGAGGATGCCCCTGCGCGCCGCCGGGATGGCCACCGCCCACACCGTGGTCCAACGCGAGAAGCCCAGCGCGGCCGCTCCCTGGAGGTACTCCGGCGGCACCCGGGTGAGCGACGCGTCCGCGACCACCACCATGGTGGGAAGGATCATCAGCGCGAGGATCAGGATGCCCGCCAGCACGCTCGCGCCGGGAGGATGGATCCGGCCCAGCAACGGCACGACGACCGTGAGCCCCCACAGTCCGTAGACCACGGAGGGGATCCCCGCCAGCAGCTCGATGATGGCGCGGTAGCTCCGCGCCACGAGCGGAGGCGCGTAGAAGTTGCAGAACACAGCCGAGGCAATGCCCAGCGGCGCGGAGAGCACCACCGCGCCCACGGCGACCAGCAGCGTCCCCACGAGCATGGGCGCCAGGTTGTAGGCCCCCTCGAGCGGATTCCACGAGCGATCCGTCAGCAGCCGGAGCGGAGAGACGGTGCGCAGCAGCGGGAAGGACTCTTGCGCGACGAACCCGAGGATGAGCAGCACGATGGCCGCGGAGACCAAGGCCGTCCCGCGCAGGCCCCAGAGGAGCAGCGCGTCACTTCCCCATCGGGATGAAGTACTGCGCCTCGATGAGGTCATGGATCTCGGAGGACTGCGAGAAGGTGATGAACTTGCGGGCCAGCTCGCCCCGCGGCCCCTTCTTCGTCACGAGGTTCAGCGTGCGGCCCAGGGGGAACTTCCCATTGCGCACGTTGTCCACGCTGGCCTCGACGCCGGCCATGGGCAGCAGCCGGAGGGGCTCCCCCTGCTTCGCGGCGTACTCCGCGGCGCCAATCGACACGTAGCCGATGGCCTCGGGCGAGCCCTCCACCGTCTTGATGCCCTGCTGGTTGTCTCCGATGATCACCTGCGCCTTGATGTCGGAGTTCTTGAGCTGGAAGTGGTGCAGGAACAGCTCGAGCGTCGATCGGCCCTCGGCCTTGTTGACCACCACGATGGGCGCGTCCGCCCCGCCCACGTCCTTCCAGTTGGAGATCTTCCCCGTATAAATGGAGACGATCTGCTCGTCCGTCAGCGAGGCGACGGGGTTGGTCTTGTGGACGATGACGCAGATCCCATCCTTCGCCACGAGGTGCGCGTCCAGGTCCTGCTCATCCGGCGTGAGATCGCGCGACACCATCCCGATGTCGGCCAGGCCCTGCCGGGCATCCATGACGCCTCGGGCCGAGCCGCCACTCTGCACATCCACGCGGACGCCCGGGTTCTTCGCCTCGAAGCGCTTGGCGACCTCGGCCATCAGCGGCGCCACGGTGCTCGCCCCGCTCAGCGTCAGCTTCGACGAGGCCTGTCCCGCCTTCTCGGACTTGCACCCCGCCGCGAGCACCATGAGGAGCGCCACCGCGGCGCATGCTTTGCCCATGGCCCCAGGCTTACCACGGGGCCTCAGCTCCCCGAGGGCTTCGGCTCTTTTTTCTGGAACTTCATCAGCAGCCGCTCCACCGGCCGCCCACCGATGAGGTGCTCCTCGACGATGACGGGCACGTCCTCCAGCTTCACGCCGCCGTACCAGACTCCCTCGGGGTAGACGACCACCGAGGGCCCCAGGGCGCACGTGTCCAGGCACCCGGCGGCGTTGGCGCGCATCTGCCCTTTGATGCCGCGCTTCTCCAGCTCGGCTTTGAAGGCCGCCCGGATGTCCTCGCTCCCCTTGGCGGCACACGAGCCCTTGGGGTGATCATCGGGACGGCGGTTCGTACACACGAAGATGTGGCGCTGGAACGGAGGGGCCATGACGTTCTCCTCCTAACGCACACCCTGTCTGAAAGCGACCACCGTCCGCTCGTCCCCCTCCCCCAGCCAGCCGGCAACTTGGCAGTTCGGGGATCCGTGAGCAGACTCACAGCAAATATCCGCTTGTGATCAGACTCAGTTCTTCAATGTGACCATACATGACTTGCCATATGATTACTTTCCATGCGTCGCACCTTGATTTTGAGCCCTCATCGGCTCTACAAACTCGCCCCCCGCCCGGTTGCTGTTCGGGCAAGCCCATTGGGGCGGTAACACAGGCCAAGCCCCCATCCATAGGGTGTGGGACAGTGAGGGACACAGGATATGGGGTTCGTGTTCTGCACCGGGTGGGTTTCCCTCGGGAGCGCCGCTTCGAGCGCCTGGGTGTCGCGTTTCCGGTCCAGCAGGCCCTTGCTCCTCCGCTCGGCGCTGTCATGCGCTGATCAGTAGATCCCTCGGGATCTCGCGGACTTGGGGAATTCTGCAAAATTTTGCATCCACACACTGAGTGAATCCAGCAGTTCGGAGGTCGGTCCATGGAGAAGGAGCTAGGGACGAAGCCAGCGGTCAACGGAAAGAGGGCGGCGAAGAAGGTGAAGGGTGCCACCGCCGGGTTGACGGTGAAGCGCTTCTTCACGACGCCGGGGGTGGATCCGGCGGACGAGCTGGCCTGGGAGTACCGCTCCGCGGGCATCACCGGCGAGGACGGGCGCGTCGTCTTCGAGCAGAAGCAGATCGAGGTGCCCAAGTCCTGGTCCATGCTGGCCACCAACGTGGTGGCGTCCAAGTATTTCCGCGGCACGCCCGGCACCGCCGACCGCGAGAGCAGCGTGCGCAAGCTGGTGGCCCGCGTGGTGGACACGTTGACGGCCTGGGGCGTGGAGGGCGGCTACTTCGCCGCGGAGCCCGACCGCGAGGCCTTCCACGCGGAGCTCACCCACCTGCTCTTGCGGCAGAAGGCGTCCTTCAACTCGCCCGTCTGGTTCAACGTGGGCGTCGAGGCCCACCCGCAGTGCTCGGCGTGCTTCATCAACTCCGTGGATGACTCCATGGATTCGATCCTCACGCTGGCCAAGACGGAGGGCATGCTCTTCAAGTACGGCTCGGGCACGGGCAGCAACCTGTCCAGCCTGCGCGCCAGCCGCGAGCTGCTCGCGGGCGGCGGCACCGCCTCCGGCCCCGTGTCCTTCATGAAGGGCTTCGACGCGTTCGCCGGCGTGATCAAGAGCGGCGGCAAGACGCGGCGCGCGGCGAAGATGGTCATCCTCAACGCCGAGCACCCGGACATCCTGGACTTCATCCGCTGCAAGGCGCAGGAGGAGAAGAAGGCCTGGGCGCTCATCGAGGCCGGGTACGATCCGTCCTTCAACGGCGAGGCGTACTCGAGCGTGTTCTTCCAGAACTCGAACAACTCGGTGCGCGTCACCGACGAGTTCATGAAGGCCGTGGAGAATGACGCGGCGTGGACCACGCGCGCGGTGCGCGACGGGCGGCCCATGGACACGTTCCGGGCGCGCGAGCTGTTCCGCGAGATCGCCGAGGCGGCCCACCTGTGCGGCGACCCGGGCATGCAGTTCGACTCGACGGTGAACGACTGGCACACGTGCGCGGCCACCGCCCGCATCAACGCGTCCAACCCCTGCTCTGAGTACATGTTCCTGGATGACTCGGCCTGCAACCTGGCGTCGCTGAACCTGATGCACTTCCGCACCATCGACGGCGAGTTCGACGTCACCGCCTTCCGGCACGCGGTGGACGTGCTGCTGCTGGCGATGGAGATCATCGTCGGCTTCTCCAAGTACCCCACGGAGAGGATCGCCCGGAACAGCCACGACTACCGGCCGCTGGGCCTGGGCTACGCCAACCTGGGCGCGCTGCTGATGGCCACCGGCCTGCCGTATGACTCGGACGAGGGGCGCAACTACGCGGGCGCCATCACCTCGCTGATGTGCGGCCAGGCGTACGCCACCAGCGCCCGCATCGCCGAGCGCCAGGGCACCTTCGCCGGCTACGCGAAGAACGCCGAGCCGATGCTGGGCGTCATCCGCAAGCACCGCAAGGCGGCCTACCAGCTCTCCGCCGAGGGCGTGAGCCAGGAGCTGTACGCGGCGCAGAAGGCGGCGTGGGACGAGGCGCTGGCCCAGGGGACGGAGCATGGCTTCCGCAACAGCCAGGTGACGGTGCTGGCGCCCACGGGGACCATCGGCTTCATGATGGACTGCGACACCACGGGGATTGAGCCGGACATCGCGCTCATCAAGTACAAGAAGCTGGTGGGCGGCGGCATGCTGAAGATCGTCAACCAGACGGTGCCGCTGGCGCTCGAGAAGCTGGGCTACCCGCAGACGCAGGCGCAGGACATCATCGGCCACCTGGACAAGCACGACACCATCGAGGGCGCCCCGCACCTCAAGCCCGAGCACCTGCCGGTGTTCGACTGCGCCTTCAAGCCCGCCAAGGGCAGCCGGAGCATCGGCTGGATGGGCCACCTCCAGATGATGGAGGCGTGCCAGCCGTTCCTCTCGGGAGCGATCTCGAAGACGGTGAACATGCCGTCCAACGCCACGGTGGAGGACATCGAGAAGGCGTACCTGGAGGCCTGGAAGCGCGGGCTGAAGGCCATCGCCGTGTACCGCGACGGGTGCAAGCGGACGCAGCCGCTGAACACCTCGAAGGAGAAGGTGAAGGACACCCAGGCCGCGGCGGTGCAGGCCGAGCCGGCCGTGAAGCCCGAGCCCAAGGCCGTGCGCCGGCGCCTGCCGGACGAGCGCCAGTCCATCACCCACAAGTTCTCGATCGGCGGCCACGAGGGCTACCTCACGGTGGGCATGTACGAGGACGGCACGCCGGGCGAGCTCTTCATCGTGATGGCGAAGGAGGGCTCGGTGGTGAGCGGGCTGATGGACAGCTTCGCCACCTCCGTGTCGCTGGCGCTCCAGTACGGCGTGCCGCTGCAGGTGCTGGTGGACAAGTTCAGCCACACCCGCTTCGAGCCGAGCGGCTTCACGGGCAACCCGGCGATCCCGATCGCCAAGTCGATCACCGACTACATCTTCCGGTGGCTGGCGCTGAAGTTCATGCCGAGCGCCCAGCTGGAGGAGACCGAGGTGGCCATCGAGCCGCGGGAGAGCTCGGCGAAGGTCGCGCAGACTCCCGTGCCGCTCCCGGTGGTCGCGTCCCCGAAGAGCACCTGGCTCAATCAGGCGGACGCCCCGCCCTGCCACACCTGCGGCGCGATCATGGTGCGCAGCGGCGCCTGCTACAAGTGCTCCAACTGCGGCGCCACCAGCGGCTGCAGCTGAGCCCCGCGTGAGTGGGTGAGACGAGGGCTCCGGAGTCTGGCTCCGGGGCCCTTCTTCTTTTCAGCTCCCGGCGGCGGCCTACTGCTGGGAGCCCGTGCCTCCGCCCTGCTTGGCCTTGGCGGCCTCGGCCGCGAACTCCGTGAAGGGATCGGGCTCCGCGGGCGCGTCGGTCGTCGGGATGAGCTGATCCCATCCCGGCTCCTCCCCTGCCCCGGGCTGCGCGGGCGCGGGCGCGGCACTCTCGAGCCCGTACTTGGCGGTCGCTGTCGGGTTGAAGCTCTCAGGAGCCCGCGGCGCTTCCGGCTCCTCCTTCAAGGCGCCGAAGAGGCCGGTCTTCTCGGCCGGCTCGGGCTCCGGGCTCACGGTGCCGTACTTCCCGGTCATGGCGGGCTGCGCGTTCGAGGCTCCGTACTTGGCCGTGGCCGTGATGTCCGTGCTCGACTCCGGGCTCACGGCGGCAGGACTCGCGGGGGCAGCGGGCTCCTCGACCGCGGGAGTCGCGGGCGCGGCGGGCGGCTCGCTCTTTGGGGCCACTGGCTGAGGCTGCCATTGGGGAACGAAGTCCCAGGTCGGCGCCAGCGACACCTCGTCCTCCGGGTTGCCGGTGTACTCGGGCATCGCGGGAGCAGCGGTGTCCAGCTCCAGCGCTCGCTCATCGGAAGGCGTGGAGGGAGCGCCCACCTGCGCCTCGGCCATCCCCATGAACTCCCAGGTCGCCGCCAACTGCATCGGCTCCTCGGGAGCGGGCGGCAGCTCGCCCAAGTCCACCGGAGGCCTCGGGGCTTCCACGACCACTTCCCCGACACGAGCCATCTGCGCCTCCGCCACCACCTCCTCGCTCCGCATGATCGGCGCTTCCACCGGCTCCGGTTTCAGGGGCTCCGGTTCCACTGGCTTCGATTCCACCGGCTCGGGCTGTGCCTTCGCGGACACCTCCTCGGCTGGCAGCTCGGGCGCCTCGGCGGACACCGCCTCGGCTGGCAGCTCCGGTGCTTCCGGGGACACATCCTCGAGCGACAGCACCGGTGCTTCCGCGGACACCGCTTCCACCGGCTCGGGCAGCGCCTCGGCGGACACATCCTCGAGCGACAACTCCGGTGCTTCGGCAGGGGCTTCCTCGAGCGCCGCCTTGGGCTCTTCCGCGGCCGCCTCCACGGCAGGCGCCTCGGAGCCTTCCAGGGGCTCCTCTTCGGTCAGCGCGACAGGGAGCTCCTCGGCGACGGCCTCGCCCGAGTCGATCGCAAGCTCCGCCTCAGCCACCTCTTCAGCCGGCTCGAGCGGCGCTTCCACGGGCGTGGCTGGCGAGCTGGCGTCCTCCAGCGCCAAGACGGACGGCCACGCGGACATGTCCTTCGCCGGTGCCTTCGCGGGCTCTGGCAAGGCCATATCCCAAGGCTCGGGAACGGGAGGAGCCGAGGCAGGCGTCTCCTCGATCCCCTCGAGCTCCGCCACGGGCTCGAACACGTCCTCGGCGTCGAGCGCGCCACGCTCCTCGGAGGGAGTCAGCTCCTCCAACGAGTTGGCCTCGTCCATGGAGATCTCCACGGCGCCGTTGGTCGACACGGGGGCAACGGGCGCCACGGGCTTCATCGCAGCAGGAGCGCTGGCCGGTGCCGCCGCGCGAGCCGCCATGTCGGCAGCCGGGCCTGCCGCTGGAACAGGCCGGGCAGGAGGAGCTGGAGGCGATGCCGGAACAGGAGGCGCCGCAACGGACGGAACAGGAGGCGCGGTCCTCGGAATCGCGGGCGCTGCAACCGGAGCCGCCTGGGGAGGCATTGCAGGCCCCGGAAGCGGAGCCTCCTGGACCGCGGGCATCGCCGCGGGAGTCAGCGATCCGGCACGCTGCACCGGCACTGGCACAGGAGCCGTACCCGGAGGAGCCAACCCCGGAGGCTGCCCAGGAGCCGAAGGCACGGGTGGGATCGTCATCCGCTGGCCGGGCTGCGGCACTGAGGGCGCCGCAACCGGGGGACGCGCCCCCATCGCGGGAGGAGCCGCCTGAGCCTGCGAGGGCACTCCAGGCTGAGCCGGCACGGGCGGAGCGGACGGATGCATGCCGGGAGGCATCGGAGCCCCCTGAGCGGAGGCCGTCGGCTGGGCGCCCACGGCAGGCATCGCGAAATTGCTCGGGCTCGCTGGACGAACGGCAGGCCCTGACGGAGGGGCTCCCTGAGGCATCGCGGCCACGGGAGGGCCAGCGGGTGCGGCCACGCCCGGAAGCGGAACAGTCGTCGGCGGCCGGGTGGCCCCGGGAGGCATCTGAGCGGCTGGAATGCCCACCCGGCTCGCGGGTCCCGGCTGTGGCGCCGGCCGGGCCTGGGTGCCGGGAGGAACCGGAACGGGCTGCGCCCCAGGGGCTCCGGGCGAAGTCGCCACGGCCGGTATCCCCGTGGCGCTCTGCCACGAGGGAGGTGCCGGCGCGGCCCCAGGCTGCGCGGGCACGGGAGCAACGGTCATCGGCCTCGGAGGCATGCCCGCGCCCGGCGGGGCTCCCACTTGCGCTTGCGGCGGCCGAGGCATCGCCCCGGGAACAGCCCCGGGAGCCGCTCCCGTGGGAGGAGACGGAGGCGCGGACGCGACAGGCCCTGGTGGCCGAGGAGCCCCCGGCGGAACCTGCGGAGCCTGGGCTCCTGCCGGCGGCATCTGCGGCGCCCCCGGCGGAATCGGCGCGTGGGTCATACCGGGCGCCACATGCGGCGCCCCCGGCGGAATCGGCGCATGAGTCGTACCAGGCGCCACGTGCTGAGCACCGTGCGGCATCGGCGAGGGGTGCGCACCCGCCTGCATCGGTGGAGCCCCCGGCGGCATCTGCGCTGGGCGAGCGCCAGGCGGCATCGGCTGCGCTCCAGCCGGCGCTCCAGGTATGGCCGGCCTCGCCATCTGCGGAGCCTGAGGCAGCACCGGCACCTGCGTGGACGGTCGAGCCACCTGCAGCGCGGGGCCTGTCGGCAGGGGCTGCCCTGGAACGGGATAAAGGGTCTGCGGCCTCGGAGCCCCACCAGGAGGTGGCTGGGGCATCGCGGGCGCGGGGGCGCGCGGCGGCGGAGCCCCCACGTGCATTACGGGCGGGCTCGCCGGGTTCACGCCGGGCATCGTCGCGGGAGACAGGCGCGGAGGCTGAGCGGGCTGAGGAGCCCCTGGAGCGGGAACGCCTCCCGCGACCTGCCCATGCTGCTGCGGAGCCATCGCAGGATGTCCAGCCGCAGCGGAGGGATGAGCCGGATGGGCCCCTGTCGGTGGATGCCCAGCCGAGGGATGAGCCGCCCCTGCCGGATGAGCCCCCGGCGCCGGATGCGCGGGAGCCGCGCCCACAGGCGTCCCCATCGGAGTGCCCGGCTGCTGAGGCATCCCCGGTCGCACCGGCGTCCCCTGAGGCGTCATCATTCGAGGATCCACAGGGGGCGCGGCGTGCCCCCCACCCGCCGCAGCCTGCGGGGCTCCCGAGCCGGTCATGGAGGACCAGGCCGAAGGAGGCAACGAGGCCCCACCGGGCCGAGCCGCACCGGCCGGCGGAGCCGCGGCAGGCATCGCGGGCGCGCCCGCTGGCTTTCCCGGCGCCGGAGGCTGGGGCGCAACAGGCGCCGCCGCCGGTGCAGTCCTCAGCTGAGGCGCGGCCACCGGCTGGGCCGGATCATCGTCATCCGCGCTCAGGTACTGCCCGGGCTCCAGCCCACCGATCGAATCTCGCTCGGACTCCTGAGCCTCCGCCGAAGTGGGGACCTTGATCTGATCCAGCGCCGGCATCTCCAGCGACAGGTCCTCGCCGGCATTCGAGTCCTCGCTCAGGAACGTGCCCGGCGCACCGAACATGCCCCCCGGCTTGGCAGCCACGGGAGCCGGCGCGCTCGCGGGCCTCGCGGCACCCGCGGCCGTGGTGGCGAGAGCGCCTCCCGGAAGCCGTGCTCCTGGCCCGGTCTTGGTCGCCTCTCCATCCAGCTTGATGTACCGCTCGGGCCGGACGATGCCGTAGCGCTTCTCCAGGTACAGGTAGAGCCTCAGCTCCGGCACGACGCACGGGATGATGCGCAGGCCCGTGGTGAACGACAGCTCATCGATCGCCCCCATGTCCGAGGGGTTCGCCATCGCCAGCTTCAGCTTGCGCCCGTCCTGCACCAGCGGGAACACGAAGTGCTTCTCGGCCTCCGACCCGGGAATCAGCGCGAGCGTCGCCGAGGTGACGGCCTCGAACTCCGCGATCGTCGCCTGCGGGGTGCGGCTCTGCTCCGAGAGCACCGTGCCCAGCGTCTCGAGATCGAGGTAGTCCAGCTCGACGAGGTTCGTGCCCAACCGGCCCCCGTAGATCATCTGGGCCTTGAGAGCCTCGTCGAGCTGTCCAGCGTTGATGAGGCCCTTGCGGACCAGGATCGCACCGAGCTTTTCCGCCATGAGGAGGCCGATTCTAGACGGCTTCCGCCACGATGCGCGGCACTCGTGTGTCCCCGAAGCGCTTCAGCCCTGATTGAAACATCCAGAAGAACTGCACTTCACGGGGGGTCCACGTGGGCAGCCATCTCCGAGTGTGTGCAGCCATCCGGCTGCCGCTCGGAGGCTCGCAAGGAGGCCCGGCTCAGTACGCGTTCTTCGACAGGAAGCCGCCGAGCGCGGTGCGCACCAGGATCTTCACGTCCATCAAGAGCGACCAGTTCTCGATGTAGTAGAGATCGTATTCAATCCGCTTCTGGATGGACGTCTGGCCGCGCAGGCCGTTGATCTGCGCCCAGCCGGTGATGCCGGACTTCACCTTGTGGCGCAGGTGGTAGCGAGGGATCTGCCGCTTGAACTCCTCGATGAACACGGGGCGCTCGGGGCGCGGGCCCACCAGGCTCATGTCCCCCACCAGCACGTTGAAGAACTGGGGCAGCTCGTCGATGGAGTACTTGCGCAGGAACGTGCCAATGGGCGTGCGCCGGGGATCATCCGCGCTGGCCATCTTCGCGCCCGTCACCTCGGCGTCGATGCGCATGGTGCGGAACTTGAGGATGTGGAAGGTGCGCCCGTCCATCCCCATGCGCTCCTGCTGGTAGAGGATGGGGCCGCGGCTGGTGAGCTTCACCATCACCGCCGTCACCAGCATGATGGGCGCCGTCAGGATGATGGCCACCAGCGAGAAGAGGACGTCGAAGGCGCGCTTGGCCACCCGGCTCCAGCCGTCCATGGGATCGCCCTGGAGGCTGATGATGGGCAGGCCGCCGAACTCCTCCAGGCCGCCGTAGAGGGTGATGTACTGGTACAGGTCCGGCACCACCTTCACGTCCACGGTGCGCAGCGCCAGCTGCTCCATGAGCTGCTTCACCACGGGCTGCTGCTCGAGCGGCAGCGCGATGATGACCTCGTCCACGGGCTGCTCGTCCAGCACCCGCTCCACGTCCTCCACCCGGCCAATCACCGGAGCGCCGCGCACCTTGCGGCGCGCCTTCTCGGGATCCTGCGCGAGCACTCCCACCACGCGGAAGCCCAGCTCGCGGTGCTCCCTCACCGTCTCGACGACGCGCCGGCCGAGCTCGCCCTCGCCGATGACGAGGATGGTCTTCAGGTTGAAGCCGCGGCGGCGGACCTCGGCGAGCACCAGCCGGAGCATCAACCGCGTCACCGACACGAGCACCAGCGCGTAGCCCAGGAACAGCGCCAGCGTGAGGCGCGAGTAGCGCTCGCGGGTGAAGTACGTGAGCGCCACGAGGATGAGCGTCGCGGTGATGGAGGCCTTGAAGACGGCGAACAGCTCTCCGATGTGCGTGCGCGAGCGGTTGGTGGTGTAGAGGTTGGACTGGTGGAAGGTCATCGGGAAGATGACCAGCGCCATGGCCAGCGAGACGAGCGTCTCATCCAGCGGGGGGATGCCATCCGTGATGGGGATGAGGCCGATGAAGCGCGTGGCGTACGCGAGGCAGAACGCCATCGCGAGCATGAAGATGTCGGTGGCGACCTTGATGGACGTGTAGAAGCGCTGGAGACGACTGAACACGCCAAGACTCCTGGGGCCGGCCGAACGGTTGGACCCGCCGTTGCAATTCTCGCACCTTTTCCCGGGAGGGTGTCCTCCACGAGACAGCTCGGGCGCGGGAGCCTCCTAGCATGGAAAGGCCCGTGAATCCAACGGGTTGGCCCCTGCCCTGGAGGGCAGGCTCGGCGTATGGGGGGCTTGCCCCGCTCGAAAATCGGGGCTCCCCCTGGCACGGCTGTCAGGGCTGTGGCCGCCCGCTCAGTGCCCGGCGGTGCCTAGCAGGGGCCAGGGCCGCCATGGACGCCCGTCTTGACGCGGGTCTTGAAGATGCCGAGCGCCGCCCCGAAGCCAGCCACGCGCACCTTGTTGTAGCCGCTGGCCCCGGTGCCAATGTCGAACCGGAGCTGGCAGGAGGCGGGGAAGCAGAACAGATTGCCACAGGACGCCGGGTGCCAGACGCCGTTGGTGACGACGCTGCCCAACGACACCCACCCTCCCCTGCCGGCCAGGCCCCAGGCGTAGCCGGTGATGGCCGCTCCCTCGCAGGCGCTCTGAGTGGTCACCTCCGAGGCCGGTACCAGCTCGACGAAGGGGGTGAAGGGCAGGCCATTCACCGCCTGGACCTCCGTCACGAACTTGTTGGCACACAGCGTCTGATCATAGGTGCTGTCCACCGAGGTGGCGGCGCTGTCCGCGTAGGAGCAGTGCGGATACTGGAAGGTCACCGCGGCGCCGTCCGGCTGAACGAGGCTCACCGCGCTGTCGGTGCAGGACTCGTAGAGCGCCTGGGTCTGGGTCTCCACAGCCTCGCTCTCGGCTGGGAGCGGCCCTTCTTCCGAGGCCGGTCCACAGGCCGTCAGCAGTCGGGTGGTCGCGAACAGGATCAGGGCGGTCGTCGTGCGCTTCATGGGAGTTCCTCGTGTCAGGCGGGAGCAGAGTGCTTCCGCCTGGAGGTACGCCGGGCATCGCGTTTCTTCCCGGCCCCATTTATTTCTGAATTTCTGGATCCATGTTCAGGCGCGCGTGAAGCACGGCCCCGAGTACCCTCGCGGTCTCCTCGGGCAGCCGGGTGAGGTGGGCGTAGAGCGTCTCCTCGAGCTGCGCGATGGCCTCGGGCGGCGCTCCCGCCTCTCGCAGGCCGGCCAGCACGGCGTAGGCCGCCACCCCGAGCGGCTCGACAAAGCCGAGCGACTCTTCCCAGAACTCCTCGAAGCACGGCACGGCCTCTCCGGCGGCCACGCGCGCCAGACGCCCCAGGTTGGCCTTCCAGTAGGCCCGGTGCGCTTCCAGCGGCTCCTGGCTTGAGAACGGCCCCTGACACACCTCCAGCCGGGTGCCATTGTCCACGGGCCGGAGGGAGATGGCAGCGCGCGTCGTGTCTCGGCCGAGGTTGCCGCCCTCCCAGGCCATCTCCAGCACGAGCCCCTCGCCGGGCTCCACCGAGAGGATGCGCCCGAGCTGCGCGAAGGGAACGCCCTTCGCGTCGATCAGCTCCACGCGAAACGGCTCGCCCGGCGCCACGTCGCCGTCCGCGCCGGTGCGGTGACAGCCCGGCGGGGCGCCGTACCAGCGCCGCAACTGGAAAGGGTCCACGAAGGCGGTGAAGACCTGCTCCAGCGCCTGGGGTATCCACACGTCCACCGTCAGCTCGCTCATGCCAGCGCTCCTGCCCGGGCCCGCACCTCGAAGAGCGGCACCTGCGCCTTCAGGGCCTCTGGCACGCGGTACTGCTCGACCACCAGGCTGATGCGCGCGGATGAGAGCTCGGGGGCGCCCGCCGCGACCGCCACCACCTCGTGCGTCATGTCGCCCCGGAACGTCACCAGCGATCCCGGCATGGGAGCCAGCGCCGCCACCTGCTTGCCTCGGTGATGCAGCCGCAGCTCTCCCCCGTCGAGGCTCTGCGGCACCTGGACGTAGAGGACGCTCACGGCGATCGGGCAGCCGATGCTGGCCGCATAGAACTTCAGGCTTCGATCGATGTGAGCGCCCACGCTGGTCCCGTTCTGGACCAGGAGCGGGTTGAGCAGAAACGCGTTGCAGTCCGGCAGGAGCGCGGCGTCCAGGAAGGGAGCGAAGGCGGAGAACCGTTCCTTCACCTGTCCCAGGGCCTCGCGCCGGAAGGTGATCGAGAAGCCGTAGGTGCCCGCGAACCGCTCCATCAGGTTGGTCTCGCCCAGCAGCGGCGAGTTCAGGATCGCCGCGCGAATGGACTCGACCGTCTCGGGCGGCAAGGCGTCGGGGGTGCGGCGGACGAAGTTCTGGAGGCGGAAGGCCCCGCCCCAGGGAAGCTGAAAGCGCATGCGAGGATTCTACCCCGCCGACCTCAGCTCTCCGAGCACGTCACGTCGAACTCGAGGGGAGATGCCCTTGCAGGGTGAACACCCGGATGGGAGCCCGGACCCCTTTGAGCGCGTGCTGGCCCAGCTCCACCGCCGTCTCCGGTCGAACGAGCTGCACGAACGCCTCGCTCAGGGTCAGCGGCACCTGGAGCGGCTTGCACAGCGCTTCGAGGCGGCACGCCTCGTTCACGGCCGAGGAGATGACCGTGAAATCCAACCGGCTGCGTGCGCCAATGTTGCCGTACATCACCTGCCCCACGTGCAGGGCCACGCCGATGGCGAGCGGCACCTCGCCTCGGGCGCGGCGCTCCTCGTTCAGCCGCTGCAACGCGGCCAGGGCCTCCTCCGCTGCCATCAATGCGCTCTGGCAGGCGCGCTGCGCATCCCCGGCCAGCGGGAAGATGGCCAGGATGGCGTCACCGATGAACTTGAGGACTTCCCCTCCGCGCGCCATCACCGCTCCGGCCACATGGTCGAAGTACTCGTCCAGGGTCTTCACCATGGCTTGCGGCGGGGTCTGCTCGGAGAGCGAGGTGAAGTCGCGCAGATCGCAGAACCAGATCGCCGCGTCGATGAGCTCGCCGCCGCCGCGCTGGAAGCCGCCCTGGGCCACGCGCTGGCCGGCATTGCGGCCCAGGTACACCTCCAGCAGCGCCCGGGTGGCGTGGTAGGCCGAGGCCAGCTCGATGCGCCGCGCCAGATAGGGCGCCAGCTCCAGCAAGGCCGCCAGCGCTTCGTCCGAGAAGCCGCCGGGCGCCCGCGTGGCCCACGAGATGTAGCCGATGTCTCCCGACAGGTACGGCAGCCCGTAGATGAAGTAGTCCGTTCCCCCCTGGGCCTTGAGCTCCTGGCAGATCGGAAACGGCGAGTCCTCCCGGTCCAGCCGCACCCGGATGGGTGGCGAGCCTTTGAGCAGCAGCGGTACGGGGCTGCGCGTGAAGATCGGCGCATCCTGGGCGACGCGGCTGCGATCGATCAGCGTGGCGCCCTGGCCCTCATCCCCGATCCACTGCACGGTGTGCCACACGAGCTCCGGGTGCTTGGTCATCAGGTTGAAGCGGCACCTCCACAGGGGCAGGCCCTGAGCGCGCAACAACCCGACCAGATCCGTCATCAGTGACAGTCCGTCGTCATCCACGTGCCGCAAGTGCAGGATCTGCGTCTGGAGCTGGGGCAGCGCTGCGGTTCTCAAGGCGAGTTCTCCAGGAGGATGAGCAGGCGCCGAGCATACGGCCGTCAGGGCTGGACAGAACCGGAGGAAGCGCGCGAACCGAGCAGTGCCTCCACCTCCGCCATGATCCCGCGCTGGAAGACGGCCTTGGAGAAGCCTAGGGCCTGGGCGCGGGCCTCCTCGGGACGGAAGGTGGCTTCCCAGGTGTCGAACTGGCGCACGGTGGCAGCGAGCGCGGCAGGGGTCTGCTCGGAGAAGAACAGGCCGGTGCGCGAGGTGACGGTCTCCAGCACTCCACCCTTGGCGTAGGCGATGACTGGGCGTCCGGTGGCCTGGGCTTCCAGCGGCGTCAGTCCGAAGTCCTCCTCGCCGGTGAAGAGCAGCGCCCGGGCGTCGCGGTAGAGCGCGGGGACCTCCGCGTCCGACACGTTGCCGAGAAAGCGGATGTGCGGCGGCAATGGGCCGGAGGTGAGCTTCGCGGCCTCCTGCCCCGAGCCCACCACCCACAGCGGTGTGTCCAGATTGCGGAAGGCCTCCAGGGCCATGTCGAGCCGCTTGTACGGAGCGAACGCGCCGAGCCAGAGGAAGTAGCCACCCCGGCCCGTGCCCTCGAGCGACGACGCACAGAAGCGCTCGAGATCCACGGGCGGGTGGACGACCCCCGCCTCGCGATCCCAGAAGCGGCGGATCTTCGTGGCGATGTTGCGGCTGTTGGCGAGGAAGCGATCCACGCCGGCCGCGGTCCTCCGATCCCACCGCTGGAGCCAGGGCCGGACGGCGAGCGCGGCGGTGCGCACGGGCAACGAGGCCCGGCCCGGCCCGAAGTAGTCATCGAAGAGATCCCACATGTACCGCATGGGCGCGTGGATATAGCTGAGGTGCTTCGCGCCAGGCGGCTTGCGGATGCCCTTGGCCACGCAGTGACTGGAGGAGAGCACCAACTCGTAGCCCTCCAGGTGGAAGGACTCGATGGCGCGCGGGAAGAGCGGCAGGAAGTGCCGGTACCGGGTGTGGATGCCGGGGATGTGCTGGAGGAACGAGGTGTAGATGCGCCGGTTCTCGATGGCGGGCGGCATCGTCCCGGGCTGGTGGATGAGGGTGTAGACGTCCGCGTCGGGAAACAGCTCGCAGAGGGCTTCGAGGACGCGCTCGCCACCGCGCAGGGTGACGAGCCAGTCATGGACGAGGGCGACCTTCACGGGGCGCCCTTCTAGCACTCAGGGGCGGGCGCGCCACTGCTCCCACCCTGGGAGTCTCCAAACGGGTGCGCGAGCATCCCCACCGCCTCGCCGCGTGTGCTACTCCGTGGGGCGTGGCAAGGATCCTCATCGACCTGCGCATGGTCCGCGGCCGGATGCACGGCATCGCGCGCTATGCCCTGGAGCTGGCGCGGCGGCTGCCAGCGCTCGCGCCGGACCTGAGCTTCCTGGGGCTCACGGCTCCCGAGGGGCTGCCCTCGGATCTGGGTGCGCTGACGCCCTCGATTCCGCTGCGCCGCGCTCGCGCGGGCTTCCTGGCGCCCTTGAAGGAGCAGCCCACGCTGCTGATGGATCTGCTGGAGCTCTCCCCGGACCTCTTCCACGCCACCTCGTTCTCGCTGCCGGGGCTGTGGAACGGGAAGCTGGTGGCCACGCTCCACGACGCCAACCACCTGGCGCTGCCAGAGAACTACAGCCCGGTCCACACGCTCTACTACCGGCTCATCGTCCGCCCTCGGGCGAAGCGGGCCTCGGCGCTGCTGACCGTGTCCGAGTTCTCCCGCGAGGAGCTGGCGAAGTACCTGGACCTGACGCCCTATCGGTTCCAGGTCATCGCTCCGGGGGTGGATGCGCAGTACCAGCCCCTCACCCGCTCCCAGGCGAAGGACTTCATCCAGCGGCGCCGCCTGCCCGAGCGCTACCTCGCGGCGGTCGGCAATCCCAAGGCGCACAAGAACCTGGGGCTGCTGGCGAAGCTCGCGCCGCAGCTGCCCCTGCCCATCGTCCTGCTCGCGGGAAAGGGAGCCGCCCGGGAGCTCGGCTTCCCGGACACCACCGTGGAGCTGACGGAGCTGCCGGAAGACGAGATGCCCCTGTTCTATGGCGCGGCGGAGGCGCTGCTGTTGCCCTCGCGCTACGAGGGCTTTGGGCTGCCCGCGCTGGAGGCGATGGCGGCGGGGTGTCCGGTGATCGCCTCGAACGTGTCGGCGCTCCCAGAGGTTACGGGCGAGGCGGCGATCCTGGTGCCGCCCGATGATCTCCCAGCATGGAACGAAGCCGTGCTGCGCCTGCTGAGGGATGACCTGCTTCGCCGGAGCCTGGTGGAGAAGGGCCGCGAGCGAGTGTCCCGATACACCTGGGAGGACTGTGCCCGGCGCACCCTCGCCGTCTACCGGCGGGTCCTGGAGAAGTCTCCGACGTCTCGGTAACGGAGGCTCACGGCGCGCCCGGCTCCTTCGGAACCTCGTCCCGGCGCAACCCCAACACCTCGCTCCCTCGGCACAAGCCCAGGCCCCAGATGAAGCAGAAGCCCAGGTGCACGCTGGTGTGGAACGGCAGGTAGTGCACCACCGAGAGGAGATGAAACCCTCCGAACGAGAGCAGCGCCCCCGTGGCCGCGAGTGAGCCCTCGCGGTGCCTGCGCACCAGCGCCCGCGCGAGCAGCAGGTGGACCGAGGCCAGCAGCACCAGCCCCACCAGCCCTGTCTCGGCCCACGTCGTCAGCCACAGGTTGTGCGAGTCCGTGGCCAGCAGATCCGTGATGCCCGTCTCCGGCTGCGTCGCCAGCGCCGCCGGCTTGTGGTTTCCGAAGCCCACGCCCAGCAGCGGATGGGCCCGCACCAGCCGCCAGCCCACGGACATCGCCAGGGTCCGCTCCCCGCCGAAGAGGTTCTCCGCCGCCTTGCCCATGCGCTCGCGCCACGCCGGCGTCACCGCCACCATCACCGCCAGCACGGCCGCCACGCCCAAACCCACCTTCCGAGGCGTGCCATGGCTCAGCAGCAACAGCGCCAGCACGCACACGGCGAACCCCGTGAGGAGCGCGGCCCGAGCGAACGCCGCATAGGGCGCCAGCAGCAGCGCGCAGACAACCACGCCCGCCAGCACCCGGCGCCACCCCACCCTGCCCCGAGCCAGCACCGCCAGCGCCGGCCCCAGGACCGCGATCGCCTGATGGGAGAAGCGCAGCCGGTGGAAGAGGAAGCCTCCAGCCGCATAGCGAGGCTCCTCGTCCGTGCCGAAGTTCTCCTGCAGCCGCACCATGTTCAGCTTCAGGAAGGCCGGAGGCTCCCAGGTCCAGAGCACCCGGTTCTGGAACAGGCCGAGCGCCGAGGACGCCAGCCACCCGCCCGCCACCAGCCCACCGAGCAGCAGCCACGGCACTCCCACGGTGCCAATGCACGCGACCATGGCTCCGGACACCGTGTCGACGATCTGGAAGTAGCGCCCGCTGCGCGGCCAGTGCTCCGCGGCTCCCGTCACGAGCGCCACGGCGGGAGAAACCAGCTGCCACGCCCCCAGCGCCAGCACGGCCCGCACGTAGGCGCGGACATCCGGCTCCAGGCGCAGCTCCTTACGGACAGCCAGCACCACCGCCAGCAGCACCGCGGCCCAAGCGCCTACCTGCTGAAGGCCCTCCATGAGAAAGAGCCCGACGGCCCACACAGCGAGGACGATGGTGACAGCGCGGCGCAAGGATGAGGTCTCCAAGTGAGGCCTGCGTGGACCTCACCGCCAACCTCTCCTGCATTCTGACCAACCGCCCCAGGCCGTTCCAGGACTTCCCTACGCGTACTTGGTGCCGTCGGGGCCGATGACGTAGCCGCCCGGCGAGTGCGTGAAGTGCAGCACGGCCCGGCCCTTGTCGTTGGCCTGCTTGGCGGGGATGAACTCACCCTCCACTTCGATCTGCTGGCCCGGCTTGAAGGGAATCTCCTTCGGCAGGCCGTGCGAGTCCTTGGCGCTCTTCACGTTCATGGCCAGCTCCACCTGCATCGTGTCGAGCGCCTTCTTGTCGCCCACCGCGTTGACCAGGGTGATGTGGCCCAGCGCGATCTCGTGCGTGCCGTTCTTGCCGTTGATCGTGCCCTCGTACTTGTCGATCGTGACGACCGCCTCGATCTCCGTCACGCCCTTGGGGCGGCCCGGCAGCTTCGGCAGCACCACGCCCGGGTTGGGCCCCGGCAGGTGGCCATTCGGAGACGGCGTCGGCCCCGGCTGCGGCGTGGGACCCGGCTGGGGCTGCGGCTTCGGCTTGTGGTGCGACTTCGCCGAGGGCTGGAACCCATCCTGGGACGGAGCCGGGGAGTACTTCTCCAGCGTCTTCTCGAGGGAGCGGAAGTGGGAGGCCTGGGCGCGAGAGATAGTCATGCCAGGATTATCGAAAGTCCTCACCTACAGTTGCGTACTGACGCCCACTTTACCCCCACTGTAATCCCGGGGCTACCGGGCGGGGCTCGCCAGCCCCCGGCGCCGAGGCAGTTGGAGGAGCCCCTCGCGCCGCAGCCAGAGCATCGCCGCCGCCACGCTCAGCACGAGCGCCGGCAACCAGGCCGCCACGAAGGGCTCCAGCCGCTCCGTCATCACCAGCGTCCGGCACACCACCATCAACCCCCACATGGCCATGGTGATGAGCAGCCCCTCCACGATGGCCGCCGTCAGGTGGCCTCGGCGGTTGGGCCGCAGCGCCAGGCCCACGGCCAGCAGCGCCGCGGGAAAGCCCGCCACCGGATAGGCGAAGCGGTTGTGCAGGGCCAGCTCGTATTGGCGCGAGGCCAGCCCTACCTCGGCACGCGCGACAATCTGCTCGCGCAGCTCCGCCGAGCGCATCTGCTCGGGGCGGCCCGGGCGGATGCGGAACGAGCTCACCGGCACGCCGAGCTCGTACTCGGCCTCGGGCAGGCTCCGCACCTCGGTGCGCCCATCCGGTGAGAACGTGCGCTCCACCACGCCGGTGAGCCGCCACCGAGTCCCCGCCCCGGGATACATGGCCTCCGCGTCCAGCCGGCGCGAGAGCCGGAACTCGGGGGTGATCGTCAGGATGGCCACATCCCGGAACCCCTCCTCGGCGCTGCCGGCGCGGAGGAAGAAGACGTGCTCGCCCCGCCGGAACCACTGCTTGGGCGTGTAATAGAGGCGCCAGTCGCCTCCCCGGCTGAAGCGCTGCGAGGTGATCTCATCCACCCGCCGGCTGGCCTTCACCACCACCAGCTCATCGAAGGCAATGAGCCCCAGACACACCGCCAGCGCGCACAGGCCAATGGGCATGTAGAGCGAGCTGGGACCGAAGGTGAGCGCGCGCAGGGCCGTCACCTCGCCGCGCTTGCGGAACGTGGAGACCGTCGCCCCCCCCGCGAGCAACAGCGCCGCCGGCCCCAGCTGCTGCGTGGCCACCAGCGCCTTGTTGGCGTACAGCCGGAGCACGTCCCAGGCCCAGCCCTCGCCCGTATAGGCGCGGGCCCGGTCCACGAAGTCCACCACCAGGAACACCGTCAGCACCGCGGCGAGGATGCCCACCACGGAGCGCACATACGTGCGCATCACGTAGAAGAAGAGCGTCTTCCTCACCGCACCGTCCCCGAGCGGCTCACTCGCCACATCGCGAACACGCCCAGCGCGATGAAGATGACGTTGGCGAGCTGTCCCGCCAGCAGCACGGGCAGCTTGCCCTGGTTGCCCAGGTTCTCGAACCCGCGGCTCAGCAGATAGAAGAGCACGTACCCGCTCAGCGTCAGCAGGTAGCCCCACGCCCGGCCCGACTGCCGCCGCCCCAGCGCGAGCGGCGTCCCCAGCAGGGCGAAGGACAGCGGCGCCACCGCGTTCCCCAGCCGGCTGTGGAGCGACATGAGGAACGGCCGCGGATCCCCACCGCTCTTCTCCGCCTCCTCGGCCACCTGGAGCAGCTCGCCTGGCGTCATCTCCTCCTTCGGCGAGCGGAACCGGTTCTTGCGGTTGAGCGAGCCTCCCAGCCCCACGGAGATCTCCCCCTGCTCGAAGCGCAGCAGGCTGTAGTCCGTGGTGGTGCGGTTGGCGCGGTGCACCTCGCCATCCTTCAGCTCCAGCCGCAGCGCCTCTTCGCCCCCATTGGTGTTCACCCGCCCCGTCTGGGCCAGCACCAGCAGCGGCGAGGAGGGCTCGCGATCGTCATGCAGCAGCACGTGGGTCCACTGCTCGCCCTGCCGGGACACCCGCTCCGCGTAGAGCGTCAGATCGCTCAGGTCCTCGTAGAAGACGCCGGACTTCACGTCTCCGGCCACGTTCTTCTTGATGACGTCGTTGACCAGATCCCTCACGGCCGTCAGGCCCCAGGGCTCGCCGGTGAACGACAGCAGCAGCATGAGCCCGCCCAGCAGCGCGCCGATGGCCAGCGGCCCGGCCAACAGCTGCGCGGGGCTGATCCCCAGCGCCTGGAGCGCCGTGAGCTCCCGGTCCTCGTTCAGCCGCCCCAGCCCGAGCAGGATGGCCAGCAGGAACGCGATGGGCAGCGCCATCACCAGGAAGTGCGGCGACAGGTAGAGGATGAGCCGCCCGATGTCCCCGAGCGTCACCGCCGAGCCGAGCAGCACGTCCGTGCCCCGCAGGAACTGCATCACGAAGAGCAGCAGGAACAGGAACGCCACCCACACCACCAGGGGGACGATCAGCTCCTTCAGCAGGTAGCGCGCGAGCAGCTTCACGGCGCGGCGCGCAGCCCTCGCGCGCCAATGTCGCGGCGGAAGTGCATGCCCTCGAAGCGGATACCCGAGATGGCGGCGTAGGCCTGCTCCCGCGCCTGCGCCAGATCCTTGCCTCGCGCGCACACCGTCAGCACGCGGCCTCCCGCGGTGACGAGCGCCCCGTCCTTCTGCTCCACGCCCGCCATGAAGACCGTGGCGCCCGTGGGCACGGCCTCGAGCCCCTCAATCCGCTGGCCTCGCCGGGGCGTGTCCGGATAGCCCCCCGCCGCCAGCACCACGCCCACCGAGGCTCCCGGCGCCAGCGCCAGCGCCCGCTGCTCCAGCCGGCCCCGCGCGCACGCGTCCAGCAACGGCAGCAGATCCTCCCCGAGTTGGAGCATCAGCACCTGCGTCTCCGGGTCTCCCAGGCGCGCGTTGAACTCGAGCACCTTGGGTCCGCTCCGGGTCAGCATCAGCCCCGCGTAGAGCGCGCCCTGGAACGGAGTGCCCCGCCGGCGCATCACCTCCAGCACCGGAGCGATGACGCGCTCACCCACCTGGGCCAGCGCCTCGGGCGAGAGGAACGGCACCGGGCAGTACGCGCCCATGCCGCCGGTGTTCGGGCCCGTGTCTCCATCTCCCACGCGCTTGTGGTCCTGCGCGGGCGGTAGCAGCACGTACCGCTCGCCGTCGCACAGCGCGATGACGGAGACCTCCTCGCCCTCCAGCAGCTCCTCCAGCACCATCTGCTGACCCGCCGCGCCCATGGCGCCCACCGCGCGAACCGCCGCCCGAGCCGCCTCCGCATCCGGCGCGACGATGACACCCTTGCCCGCGGCCAGGCCGTCCGCCTTGACGACGATCTTCCCGCGCGACACGGCGTAGGCCTCCGCCGCCGCCACCTCGGTGAAGACCTGGAAGTCCGCCGTGGGCACGCCGGCCTCGGCCATGATCTCCTTGGCGAAGGCCTTGGAGCCCTCCAGCCGCGCGGCCGCCGCCACCGGCCCGAAGCAGGGGATCCCCGCCGCCGCGAGCGCATCCGCCACGCCCGCCACCAGCGGGGCCTCGGGCCCCACCACCACCAGATCCACCTTCTCCTGACGCGCCAGCGCCGCCACCGCGTCCGGCGCCTCCGCCTTCAGCGGGATGTTTCTCCCCAGCCTCGCGGTGCCCGGATTGCCTGGGCCGCACAGCAGCGCCGACAGCTTCGGGCTCTGCGCCAGCTTCCATGCGAGCGCGTGCTCGCGGCCCCCGGAGCCGAGGAGAAGAACCCGCACATCACCTCCGCTGATCCGTCATGAAGAGCAGCCGCTTGGCGGGCAGATACGTGGGATCCAGCCCCGCCACCTTCACCAGCCGCTCCCGAGCCTCGACCGGGTGCGCGGCCAGGTCCAGCTCGTCCAGCTTCACCTCGGCCGACAGCATACCCGGCGCCAGCGAGAGTGCCTCGCGCAGGGAGCGCTTGGCGGGCTCCACCTGCTTGGCCTCCGCCAGCGCCAGCCCGTTGGCCACATGCGCGATGGGCATCTGCCGGCCCGTCGTCACCGCCCGGGCGGCGAAGGTGCGCGCCTTGTTCCCATCTCCCCGTTGCAGCGCCAGCAGCGACAGATAGGCCGCCGCCCCCGCGTTGTTGGGATCCAGCTCGAGCACGCCCTTGAACAGCCGCTCCGCGCCAGCCCGATCGCCGATGTGGACGAGCAGCAGCCCCTCATAGAGCGAGGCGCCCACGTCATCCTTGCCGGTCGACAGGGCCTCGATGGAGCCGGCCATGCCCGCCAGCGTCTCGCCCGGGCGCAGGAAGTACACTGTCGACACGGGCTTCGGGGTGAGCCGCAAGGGATCGGACTGAAGGGCCTGGAAGAACATCCGGAACGCATCGTCCCGGTGGCCCGCCTGCGCGGCGGCGATGCCCGCCAGCAGGATCGCATCCTCGCGGCGCGGGTCGAGCTTGAAGGCGTCATGGAAGAGCTCCAGCGCCTCGGTGGGCTTCTTCTCGGCCAGCCGCAGCCGCCCCTCGAGCACCTTCTCCAGCGCGGTGTCCTCGAGCTTGCCCTGGATGGCGGGCAGGTGGGGCGCCGCCTTCGCCACATCCCCACGCCCCATCGCCGCGAGGAAGAGCTGCAGGTGCGCCGCTGGCAGATCCTTCACCACCCCCGCGGCCTCCTCGGCCGCCTTGACGCCCGCGTCCACGTTGCCGGCCATGCGCTCGGCGGCGGCGAGGTGGACCAGCACCTCGGCGACCTCTCGCTCCGAGTACCGCTGCCGGTTCTTGAGGATCGCCCGCAGCTCCTTGGCCGCTCCCGCCGCGTTGCCGTCCACCTGGTAGCGCAGCACGGCCAGGGCCAGCAGCACGCGCACGTCATTCGGCTGGGCCTTGGCGCGCGCCTCGTAGAGCTTGCGCGCCTCTTCGACTTCACCCACCTCCAGATAGATGCGCGCCATGGTGGCCAGGCTGTCCCAGTGCTCGGGGTCCTTCTGCAGACGCCCCTTCAGCGCCTCGAGCGCGAGCGAGTAGGCCCCGGTTGCCTCCTCGGCCAGCGCGCGGTGGTACTGCACGCGCTGGAGCGTGGGAGACAGCACGAGCGCCTCATCGAAGTGCTGGTTGGCCAGCCCCATGGACGTCTTGAGATAGGCCCGGCCGAGCACCAGGTGTGCCTCGGCCTTGTCCAGATCCGTGCCCTTGTTCAGGGCCTCCTCCGCGAGCTGACGGGACTGCTCGACCAGGGGTACCTCGTTGGGGCGGCACAGCAGCAGGTTGGCATGCGCGAGCAACATCAGCGCCGTGCGGCCCGCACGCTCCTCGGCGGCCTCGATGAGCGAGAGCGCCTCATCGAAGGTGGCCTTGTCGATGCTGGTGCCGCGCCCGAGCGCCACGGCCTGGACGTAGCCAGCGATGGACGCGTCACTGCTGGGATCGAGCAGCAGCGCCTGCTGGAAGAACTCCTCCGCCTCCGCATAGGCGGACCGCTGATCCTTGGCGAGCAGCTTCGAGCCCGCATCCAGGCGATCCATGCTGCTACCGCTGAGGTCCAGGTAGCGCAGCTCCCAGCGGGACAGCACGGCTTGGATGGCTGGGGGAATGGGCGCCGGCGCGGGAGCCTGCACGGTCTTCACAGGCGTGGCGACCTTGGGCCTCATCACCACGAAGTAGTACCCGGCACCACCGCCCGCGCCGACCACGAGCAGCAGCACCAGGAGCACCTTGCCCATGCCCCCCGAGCCCTCACCGCGCATCACCAGGGGCTGCGAGGACTGCGCGACATAGGGCCGCGGCGGAGAAGAGCGGGCTCCACTGCGAGGCTCGAGCGCCAACGCCGGAGCCTGGGACGTCACACCTGACACGTCGATGGCCTCGAGCGGAGGCAGCTCGAAGGAAGACGCGGGAGCCGGAGCGCTGCTGGTGACGGCGGTGGCCGCCTGCGAGCGATCCTGCTTCTGCCGGCAGTCTTCGCAGGTGCCGATCGCCTGATCGAAGGGATCGGTGAACGGCTTCTTGCACTCGCGGCAGCCGACGGTGGCGGGCACGGGAGCGGGAGCGGCCGCAGGCGCCTGGGGCCTGGCGGCCTGCGGAGGCATCCCCTGAGGCGCGGCAGCGGGCACGGAGGGTCCCGTCATCCGGCGCGGAGAGGGCGCCACGGGAGGAGGCGGTGCCGACGGCGGTGGCCCGAGGAAGTCGAGCAACGGATCGCCGCTGTTGCCACCCTGAGGCTGCGGAGGCTGGGCGGCGGGACGCGCGGGCATGGGCGCGGCCGCACGCGCGGGGGCGGGCGCAGGCGGACGCGTGGGCGCGGGAGCCGGTGCAGGCGCGGGCGCCACGAGGCCATCGAACAACGGATCCGGCGCCGGGGACTCGTCCGGCGCGTTGCCGAACTCGTTGAAGAGATCCACCGCGACGGCGGAGTTACCAGCGGCCGGGCTGGTGGATGGCATGGGGCGCGGCATGGCCGCGGGCTGCGCGAGCTGAGGCGGGGGCGCGGAGGGCGCGGCGGCTTCAGGCGCGGGGGACGCGGCGTCACGCTTGACGAGCTGGAGGTGCCGACATCGGGGGCATTGCGCACGAACCCCCTTCGGCGAGATCAGCCGATCATCAATCGCGTAGGCAGCCGCACATTTTTGGCAGACGATCCGCATGGTTTCAGTGACGGAAGTGTCGCACTCCCGTCAGTACCATCGCTAGCCCATGTTCATCGGCGGCTGCAATGACCTCCGCGTCGCGGACCGAGCCGCCAGGCTGGATGACGCACGTCGCCCCGGCCCTGGCCGCCTCGTCCAGCCCGTCCCGGAAGGGGAAGAAGGCATCCGAGGCCACGGCGCTGCCCTTGAGGGCCGGCCCGCCGCGCCCGGCGGCAATCTTCACCGAGTCCACCCGGCTGGTCTGCCCACCTCCGGCGGCGAGCAGCCGGTCCGGGGTGGCAAAGACGATGGCATTGCTCTTCACATGCTTGCACACCTTCCAGGCGAAGCGGAGAGCCTTCTCCTCCTCGGCCGTGGGGGGGCGCTGGGTGACGACCTTCCATTCGAGCGGGGGCTCGACCGCATCCCGATCCATCAGCAGCAGCCCTCCGGACACGCTCCGGGCGTCCAGCTGCACCCGGGGCCGGACCTGAGGCGAGGCCAGCGCGGCTCCAGCCTCCAGCAGCCGCAGGTTCTTCTTGGCCGCCAGCACCTGCAGCGCCGCCGCGGAGTACGAGGGGGCGATGACCGCCTCGAGGAACGTCTCCGCCAGCGCCTGGGCGCACGCCTCGTCCACCTCTCGGTTCAGGGCGACGATGCCCCCAAAGGCGGAGATCTCATCGGCCGCACGCGCCGTGCGGTAGGCCTTCATCAGCGAAGCATCCACCGCCACGCCGCACGGGGTGTTGTGCTTGATGATGACGGCGCAGGGCTGCTCGGGGAACTCCAGGACGACTCCGAGCGCCGCATCCAGGTCCAAAATGTTGTTGTAGGACAGCTCCTTGCCCTGGAGCACCTTGGAGAAGGCCACCGTGGGCTCGGGCGGAGCGGTGTGCTCCCGGTAGAAGGCGCCGCGCTGGTGAGGGTTCTCGCCGTAGCGCAGGCCCTGCGCCTTGCGGAAGGACAGGGAGAGCTCGTCCGGGAAGGGCTCCTGGGCCTGGCTCCCGAGCCACCCGGCGATGGCCGCGTCATAGGCCGCCGTGTGCGCGAACGCCTTGCGCATCAGCCGGCGCCGCGTCTGCTCCCCCACCCCGCCGGACTTCTCCAGCTCCGCCAGCACCGCCTCATAATCCTCGGGGTCCACCACCACGGTGACATGGCGCGAGTTCTTCGCCGCCGCGCGCACCATGGCGGGCCCACCGATGTCAATCTGCTCGATGACCTCGGCCTCGCTGGCCCCGGAGGCGACCGTCTGCCGGAAGGGATACAGGTTCACGGCGACCAGCGAGATGGGCTCGATGCCGTGGGCCGCCATCTCCGCCCGGTCGCTCTCCACCTCCAGGCGCCCGAGCAGGCCGCCGTGGATGCGAGGGTGCAGCGTCTTCACGCGGCCGCCGAGGAGCTCCGGGCTCTGCGTGTGCTCGGAGACCTGGGTGGCGGGGACGCCCGCGGCGTGGAGCGTCGCCAGCGTGCCTCCGGTGGAGAGGATCCGGAAGCCGCGCCGGACGAGCCCCTGCGCGAAAGGAACCAGCCCGCGTTTGTCGGAAACGCTGAGGAGAGCCAGCACGAGTGCGCCTCGCGTCGAGAGGGAGGCGCGCGTGTTACCAACCGCCCCCCAGGGTGTCAACGCGCCGCGTAGGGCCGGCGCAGCCCACCCGACGCTTGGGTGCTCAGGGCTTGCGAGCGGAGACAGGCGGCTCGGCCTCGGTGGCCTCGCGCAGCTTCATCAGCCCCCGCGTCTCCACCTGCCGGATGCGCTCGCGGGTGAGGTTCATGATCTCCCCCACCTCCTCGAGCGTAATCCCGCCCTTCTCGGCCACATCCAGGGCGCAGGTGTGCTCCAGCTCCCAGATCTCCTTGTCCGGGAAGTTGAGCTTGATGGAGCCCGTCTCCGGGTTCACATCCAGGTAGAGGTTGTGCTTGCACGAGACGAACAGGCACGGCCGCGGCCCGTTGACGCAGTCGGCGCGGGTGCGCGGCCGCTGCGAGTCAATCGTCTTGAGGAGCTCTCCCTCCTCGGGATCCACCTGCCCCGACAACCTCCGGCGGCGCAAGTCGCGCGCCATCTCCTTGCGCGACATCGTCTTGGAGCGGCGGCGCTCCGCGCTCTGCCCTTCCTCCCCGCCCTCCTCCTCGCCCTCAAGCTGCTTCACTTCCGACATGTCCCCTCCGGGTGTTTCCAAATCTAGCAGGTTGTCCAGGCCTGTAGCATCCTATTGCGAATCTGCCGTTTCGTCTCCACGCGCGGTGACGGCGCTCCCCAGACGTGCCACGTCTCGAACCAGGTCCTGCGCCCGGCGGCGCAGGATGGCCAGCTGCTCCTCCAGCGTCTTGCGGTGCTCCCCACCGAAGGGCCGGTCCCCCAGCTCCGACTGGAACCCATCCAGCACCGAGGCCAGATCCCTCTCCAGCTGATCGATGTGGTTGCGGTGGAAGAGGAACGACCGCTTGATGTCCTCGAGGGTGTGTCCCTCCGCCATCATCTTCTTGATGGCGTTGATACGGCGCACCGCCTCCACAGGGTAGAGACCCAGGCTGCCCTGGTGCTTGCCCTTGCGCCCCACGCGGCGGCTGCGAGGCAGCAACCCGGCCTGGACGTACTTGCGGAACGTCGCCTCCGAGAGCTGCACGCCGCGTGGCCGGAAGATCTCGAGGATGGCGCTCGCCGGTAGCCCGGCCGCGTGATCGCGCTCGATCCGTTCAATCTCTTCAGGCCCCAGCAGTGCCATTGCTTCCATTCAATAGAGTGTATTGAAGAGATTATACTGAGTGCCAGATAACGGCAGTGCGTGTCAAGCCGGAAATGCCGTACGGGTGGAATGATCAGAAATGAACAGAGCCCCGGCCGGGGCGCGGGGGAACCCGGGCCGGCGGGGGCTCAGCAGTCGACTGCGCGGAATGTCAGGGGCGAGCGCTCAGCGGGTGGCGTGGGGCGCGCGGAACTCGCTCCTCGCCGTGCCGTTGGGCTCGATGGTGACGGAGTCCGTCTTGTTGCCCTTGGGGTGCTCAAAGCGGAGCTGATAGGTGCCCGCGGGCAGCTTGAAGACCTTCCGGCCCTGGACTTCGTCCAGCTTCTTCCCGTTCGCCCAAACGGTGGCAAAGGGCATGGCCGTGACGACGAGACTGCCTGTCGCGAGCGTCGGCGCGGCGGCGTGAGTCTCCTCGTGCTTGGCGCTCGTGCTCGGGGGGGTGCCTCCTGAAGGAGCCACGGCCAGCGCTCCAGGATTCGCCCCCTTCCCGGCATCAGGAACGGCGGAGCTCCCCTGCGAAGGCTCCGGAGCCGGCGGGCCCGCGTTGCTCGTGGCGACGGTCCCCGGGCTCTTGGACGCGCCGGAGCTGGAGTCCGGCCCCTGCATCCGGACCCGGAGGAACGCGTCGACTCCCACCACGGCGAACAGGGCCGCCGCGCCCAGGCCCACCCACAGCCCCACGCGCTTGGACCTGGCGGGAGGCTCGCTCTTGGGCGCGGGAGCCTCCGTGCTCGCGGGCAGGGGGAGCGAGACGGTCGGCGGGTACTGCATGGGCTCCGAGTCCGCCTCGGAAGGCAGCGCCCCCTCCGTGGGCCGCGGCGAGGGGGCCTGCTGCATCCCCGGAGACGTGGAGGACTGGCCCTGCACGGAAGGAATGGGCCTGCCGGGCGTGGTCACCTTGGAGGGACGACTCCCGCCCGAGGACTCCCCTCTTCCCGACAGCATGTGGGTCGAAGCGTTGGGGTCCTCGTCGGGCGAGACCACGCGCTGGCTGTCCGTGTTCTTGCGCCCCTGCGGGCCGGGCATCACGAACGTGGGCCCGGGAGGAGGCGGCCCCGACGCGCCCTGCTTGCTGGCATGCTGCTGGGGTCTCTCGGGTATGGCCGGCAGCGCCATCGCCGAGGGAATCGAGCCGACATAGACCCGGCGCACGAAGGCGGACACGTCCGTGTCATCCGGCGACCGGGCGTGGTTGAGCACGCACTGCACCAGGGCCCGCTCGAACTCGCTGGCCGTCTGGTAGCGGGCATCCAGCTCGCGCTCGAGTGCCTTCATCACCACGTCGCCCAGCTCCTCGGGGACCTCCGGTGTCATGCGGGCCGGGTGGAGAATCGCTCTCTGCTGCACCGAGCGCAGCACGGCCAGATCCGAGTCCCCATCGAACAGCTTGGTCCCGGTGAGCATCTCCCAGAGGACGATCCCGAGCGCGAACACGTCCGTGCGCGCGTCCACGTTCTCGCCGCGAGACTGCTCGGGCGACATGTACGCGAACTTGCCCTTGAGCATGCCCGGCGAGGTGAGCTTGTTGCCCGCCTTGGCGATGCCGAAGTCAGTGAGCTTCACGGCCCCGTCGAACGAGATGAGCACGTTGTGCGGAGTGACGTCGCGGTGGACCAGGAACAGCGGCTCGCCGTTGACCTTGAGCCGGTGCGCGTAGTGCAGGCCGCGAGCGACCTCCGCGCCGATGTGCGCCACCAGCACGGCGGGCATCGGCTCCATCAGATCCCTGCACTTCTTGCTCAAGTCCCAGAGCGTGCAGCCGCGCACGTACTCCATGGCCAGGTAGTAGGTGTCCTCGTGCTTCTCGAAGTCGAAGATCTGCACCACGTTGGCGTGGTTGAGCCGCGAGGCCAGCCGCGCCTCGGCGATGAACATGTCCACGAAGCCGGGATCGCTGGCGAGGAACGCGCGGATCCGCTTGATGACGACTTCCTTCTCGAAGCCCTCCGCGCCCTGTGAGGTGGCGAGGTAGATCTCCGCCATCCCGCCCTCTGCGAGCTTCTTCTGGACGACGTACTTGCCAATCTGGCTGCCAGCGGGGAGCGTCACGAGAGCGTCCAGGCCATGGCTAGAACTTCACCACGACTTTGTTCATGCCGGTGGCCTTCACTTCGATCTTCTGCGTGAGCGTGCGGCCCAGATCCGGGTTGTAGAACTTGCACTGGTACACGCCGACGGTCAGCGCCACCTCCCCGAACGGCGTGGTGCCCAGGCTGTGCCCGTTGCATGTCACCTCGGCCCACGGCGTCACCGCGAAGCGCACCATCGCCTTGGGCTGCTCCGGCGGAGGCTTGGGCGGATCCACGCGCACCGTCTTGATGGGCGAGACGGGGGGCGCCGGCTTCGGAAGCGGCTCGAGCGTGAGCTTCACCAGCTGCGAGGGCTCCGCCCCCACCTTCACCTTCTGCGAGAGGGGCCGGTACTGCGGAGCGCTCGCCTTCACCTCCAGCTCTTCCTCGGCCTTGGCCTCCACCACCTGCGGCGCCGCTCCCCGCTCCTGGCCGTTCACGAAGATCGTCGCCTGCGTCGGCACGGTCTCCAGGGTGAGCTTCACGGCCACGGCCGCGGGCGTCGGCGTCGGCGTCGGCGGTGTCACCACCGGCGGTGTCACCCCGACTGGAGGCGTCTCCTTGGGAGGCTCCGGCTTGAGCTGCAGCGGCTCGAGCGACACCGAGCCCGTGGCCGGAATGGCCACCGTGGCGTGCAACTCTTGGTAGCCATCGTGGGAGACCAACACCGGGTAGGTGCCCGCCTTCACGGTGGGCAATACCAACGGGGTGACGCCCGGAACCGGCTTGCCGTCGAACTGCACGACGGCGCCGGGAGGCACCGTGTCCAGCCGGACGATGGCTGGCCACATAGGCGCCACGGGCCGCAGGAAGCCCCACAGCAGCAAGCCTATTCCCAGCGCCGACCCCAGCACGGCGGCGAGCACCATCCACCGGCGCCGATCACGCAGCCTGCGCGGGGCCTGGGTCGTGCCCGTGACGAACGAGGACCCATCGGATGACAGCTGCGACGCATCCAACGCCTCCGTCGGCAGCTCGGCGAACACCGGGCGACGGTTCTCCACCGGGGACGGAGTCCGGGGGCTCGAGGGCCGGCCGATGCGATAGCGATCCGACTCGTCACGCCGGGACTCGACGCTCCGGTTGACCCGCGAGGGCCTCGGCGGCGAAGGATCCGTCACCTCGATCGGCTCCTCGGCGGAGAGCAGCTCTCCGCGATCCGCCCGGGTGACCTCCTTCTCCCTCCTCGAGGCGACGCTGGGGTTGACCCCCGAGCGGCGGTGGCCCTCCACGGCCGTGCGCTGCCCGGTGGAGGGAGGATCCTCGTCCACCACGATGCCGCCGGAGCGCGCCTCGCGAGCGAGCCGCTCCGCGTAGACCTGATGCAGGAAGGCCGACAGCTCCGCCGGGCTCGCCGTGAGCTGGTGGGCGCTCAGCCACTGCTCGAGCGCCACCTGGAGCTGGCTCGCCTCGGCGTAGCGCGCCTCCTGCTCCTTGGCGAGCGCCTTCATGACGATGGGATCCAGATCCGCCGGCACGCGCGGGTTGACCTGGGAGGGCGGCGTCACCTGGCACTCGGCCACCGCCGACAGCGTCGCCATGTCGCTGGTGCGCTTGAACAGGCGCGTGTTGGTGAGGATCTCGTAGAGCACCACCCCGAGCGCGAACACGTCGCTGCGGCAGTCCACCCGCTTACCAGCCGCCTGCTCCGGAGACATGTACGAGTACTTGCCCTTGAGCACCCCCGAGCGCGTCACGGTGGCCTGGTCGGCCGCCTTGGCGATGCCGAAGTCCACCACCTTCACCACGCCATCGAAGGACACCAGGATGTTCTGCGGCGAGATGTCCCGGTGGACGATGCCCAGCGGCTTGCCCGAGGGGTCCGTCTTCTTGTGCGCGTAGTCCAGCCCCGCGCACGCGTCGATGATGATCCGGCACGCCAGCGGCACCGGCAGCTCGTGGCCCTCGGCGGCGGCGCGCTTGCACATGCGCCGCAGGTCCTCGCCGTGGATGTACTCCATGGCCAGGAAGAAGCTGTCGTCCTGCGCCCCCAGATCGTGGATCGTCACGATGTTGGGGTGGGCCAGCCGCGCGGCGATGCGGGCCTCATCCAAGAACATCCGGATGAACTCCACGTTCTCGGCCAGGTGCGGAAGGATGCGCTTGATGACCACCAGCTCGTCGGAAGCCGGCGCCCCCTGGTGGCGCGCAAGGTAGATCTGCGCCATCCCGCCCTGCGCGAGCCGTTTCAGGAGTTGGTACTTGCCGTAGTTCTCGAGCGACACGATCTGACCCGCCCGCTGGGAGGGCCTGGGTTTCCAGAGATCGCGAGCGTAAGCCCCACTGGCAGGGGGGTCAAACCCCTGATTCAGATTCAGGAATTAGGGCAACCCTCAGGCAGGCGGGCAGCCAGGCGTTCAGCCCCCCCGGCGGGCGGTGCGGCGCTCGCGGGTCTCTCGCATGAGCGCCTCCAGGGCGTCCAGGTGGCGGCGCAGCACGGGCATCACCAGGGGGTTGTCGTCCACGCGGTCGAACAGCTCCAGGGCACGGTCCACCTGGCGCTCGATCTCCTCGGCTCGGTCCGGGGAGATGCGCCGCAGCAGCAGATCCGCGCCGGCCTCCATCAGCACACGGGCCACGGCATCCCGGGAGGTGAGCGGCTCATCCGGGCGGCGCTGCCCCTCACCGCGGATGACGCGCAGGCCGGGGCCCGAGCGCGAGGGATTCGGCGCGGCGGACAACGGCTGCTTGTGCTGACGGGTGCTCACCAGGCGCCTCCTCGGCTGCGGCTGCGACGGGCTCAGGGTACTCAGCACGAGGTGTCCTCCAACTTTCTGGTCATCCGCACAGGGTGAGTCAGCCCTGTAGCACCCAGGGCCGACATCCCTTCGTCCGGAGCCGGAAAGTCGGCTTCCCCGCTACCCTGAGGCCACGTTCACTGGCAGGCGCGCCGGTAGGAGATCTCCACCTTGGCGCCCGCGGCCGGGCTCGCAGAGAAGACGACGCTGTTGGTGGCCGCGTCGTAGCTCCAGCCGCTGGTGACGGCGGCGCCGTTGATGCGCACCGCCACCGTGCCCGCGTCCGGCAGCTCGCTCAGCGGGAAGCGGTCCTGGGGAGAGAACGCCTTGTTGGCCACGTTGCGCAGCAGCGGCGCGTAGTCCGGGGCGCAGACGGAGAGCACCTCACCGCCCGTGCGGGTGGCCGCCTCGGCGTAGCGCGTGCCCGTGCCGCCCGCCGTGGGGCAGGCCGCCGCCGTGGGCGCGATGGCATAGAGGGTCATGCGCTGCGGCTGGAACTCGCCCTTCTTGGCCCGGAAGAAGCGCACGTAGGTGTCCACGCTGTCCGGCGAGTGATCGTCCTCGTCTCCCACGAAGACGACCACCAGCGCGGCCTCGCTCCGCAGGAAGCCCGCGTTGCCGTCGTTGGGCTGCGGGGTGCGCGGATCATCCGCCCCCGCCACGAGCGGATCCGAGAGCGCGCGGCGCACCGCCTCGAAGCCCTGCTCCACCGAGGCGCACAGGCCCACCTGGGAGTTGTTCTGGAGCTTGGCGATGAGGTTGGGCGTCTGGTTCGTGAGGAGGCGCGGGCTGCTGCCATCCACGGGGAACAGGCGCCCCGCCTCGCCGCCCTGCGCTCCGCCCGGGCAGCTGTTGGACTCGGGGTTGATGCCGGTGGTGGTCACCGCCACGTGCAGATCCACGCTCTTGTCTAGCGCGGTGTTCACGAAGGAAGGCAGCGCGTTGATGAAGCGCGGCTGCTCCTCGACCATGGAGGCGGTGTTGTCCACCACGAAGAGGACGTCCACCTTCGAGCCGTCCTGCTGGACGAACGTGTCCGTCTTGTTCACGAGCTTGGAGGACTCGCCCACGAGCGAGACGAGCAGCGGCTCGGGCAGATCGCTCGAGTCCACGAAGAGCGGGGACAGGTTCATGCCCGTCACCTGGGCGTAGTACTCGATCTCCGCTGTGAAGCCGTCCCCCGGATGGAGCGTGACGGGCAACGGATTGGGCGCCGAGCGCAGCGAGAACTCCGAGTCCGTGGTGCCAGGGCCCAGGCGCACTCCCGACACGGTGATCGGGCTGGCGCACGCGTTGACGTAGTGCACCTGGCGAGGCTCCGGCGGGCAGTCCTTGCGGCCCACGCCGAAGTCCACGAAGCGCGGCGAGGGCACCAGGCACGCGCTCTGCGAGTTCGCCTGCAGCGGCACGAGCACCAGCGGGTTGGCCGGATCCATCTCCTCCATCTGCACCGAGCCCAGGAACGTCCCGCCCGAGGCCGGCGCATCGAAGGCCACCTCGAAGCTGAACCAGTTGCCCGGGGGCATGATGACGCCATCCAGCTCGCCGCCCGGCAGCCGGAAGACGCCGCCGCCGTCATCGCGCAGCCGGATGTTCTTCACCGGGCACAGATCGTTGCCGCGGTTCTCCAGCTTCACGCCGAGCACCGCGCCGCGCTTCGGCGGCACCGTGCCGAAGTTGATCGCCATCGGAGTGATGGCGAGCTGGCACGGGGCATGGCGCTGAGCCACGCCATGGAAGTCGAGCCGCACCGAGGCCGCGTTGAAGGCGTTCGTCGTCAGCGTCAGCGCGCCGGTGCCGGAGCCCTCGCGCGTGGGTTCGTAGAAGACCTTGAGGTTGACCTCTTCGCCGGGCTCCAGCTTGTAGGGCAACTGCATGGGCGCGGTGCTGAACTGCACCGGGCCCGAGGGATCCGGCTGGAACTCCAGGCCGGTGAGCTTGAGCGGCCCGCCGTTCTCCGAGCCGCAGTTCTTGATGTTGACGATCACGCTCGTCTTGGAGCCGAGCGGCTGCGCGCCAAACTCGTGCGCCACCGGCGAGACGCAGAGCTCCGCCGCGCCGCCATGGCCCAGCAGCGACACCGGGGTGATGGGGTTGCGCTTGCTCGCCACGTGGAAGCGCGCGGTGTCATCCGCGAACCCCATGTGGCCCGGGCTGTAGCGCAGCTCCCACTCGCGCGCCTCGCCGGGCTGGAGCACCAGCGGGAAGTCCTTGGCCGCCTGGCTGAAGGAGACGTCCCGGCCCTCGAGATCCAACAACGTCACCGTCATCGGCTCGGTGCTGATGTTGTGGATGCGCGCCATCAGCCGCTTGTCCTTGTCGATGGGCACGCCTCCGAAGTCCAGCTCGGCCGGCTCGGCCACCACGGCCCTGTCCAGCGCCTCGGCCGCCACCTGCACGGGCACGTCCGCGCAGCCACGGCACGGCGTCACCGCGAGCGCCACCTCCTTGTGGCCCACGCGCGCCGGGTTGAACGCCAGCGGCAGCTCGCGCTTCTCCCACGGCGCCAGCGTCACCGGCGCGATGGCGAACTCGTCCTTGTCCGCGCCCACCAGCCGCGCGGCCACCTCCACGGGCATGTTCGTGGGGTTCTCCACGGTGACGGCCAGCGTCTTCGAGGACTCGGCCTCAATGCGGCCGAAGTCCAGCTGGTGCGGAGACACCCTCGCCCAGGCATCCACTCCCGAGCCCTTGAGGGGCACACGCAGGAGGGGCTCGCGCTTCGCATCCGAGCGGATGACGAGCGTGGCGGGCAGCTCGCCCGTCTCCAGCGGAGCGAAGCGCACCTTCAGGGCGCACTCACTTCCAGGCAGCAGGCTGTGCGGCCCCTCATGGGTGAAGCTGGCCAGGTACTGCCCGTCCGGCCCCTCCACCCAGATGTCGTTGACCTCGATGCGCGAGCGTCCCACGTTGCGCAGCGTCACCTCCGCTTCGCGCCCGTCGAACACCGCGACACGTTGAAAGTCGACTCCGCCTGGCGTGGCCGTCAGCCGGCCGTCCGCCATCGAGGCATCCTCCCGGTCCGCGCACCCGGCGAGTAGCCCCACCACGAGGACCCAAAGGCCCCAGCGCCTACTCATGGCACCCATCCCTCCCCGACACCTTCGCCCGTACCCACCCCCAGGTCCTCTCACCACCCACCATGAGAGTCTGGAGGATCAGGTGGCGAAACTAGGCACCCAGGGTGGGCCGGGCAAGCACACACCCAGGGAAGGCCTTGGGAGTGGCGCGGGCCCGCAGAGCACTGCACGTTTCCCGCGCCGGACGTGCACTGGGGAACAAGATCAAATGCTCGCCTGCTCTCATCAACCCGGAGCGAGAGGACAAGGCTGCGTTCGGCTCAGAACTTCGGGATGCGCAGCGTCTTGCTGATCATCGCGCTGCCGCTGGCCAGGTACAGCAGCACCAGGGGGTGCAGCGCCACGGGGCCAAGCTCCCACACGCCTCCGAGCAGCTGCTCCCCGGTGCCGATCCGCCCCTTCCAGGTCGCCACCGCCAGCACCGCCACCAAGGCCAGGCTGGTGGGGATGGGCGTGCCCTCGAAGTACTTCACCTTGCCCGTTCCATCACTGAGTTCGGCGGCCGTGACGTTGAAGCGCGCCAGCCGGCTGATCCCGCAGGCCACGAAGTACAGCAGCACCGCGATGTCCAGCGCGCCCCGCATCCCCACCGCGAAGGCCAGCGCCGCCGGCGCCATCCCGAACGAGATGACGTCCGCCAGCGAGTCCAGATCCGCCCCCAGCGGCGAGGACTTGAAGCGCCAGCGGGCAATCCGCCCATCCGCGAAGTCGAGCACCAGCGCCAGCGGCATCAACCCGAAGGCCACCCACAGCCAGTGCTGCGCGCCGGTGGCCAGGAACTGCATCGAGGACAGGATGGCCCCCGCCCCCGAGAAGCCGTTGCCCAGCGTCACGAAGTCCGCGAGCACGAAGGTCCGGATCATCGAAAAGTGGCGGCGAGGCGGTTTCTCGCGAGTCTCGGTCGTCATTCGGACTCTCCTGGGCGTCCCAGAGGGCGCCATCGCTGCGGCCGAACCATCCCCGGGATCGCGTGGCGGCACCATGCTTTTCTGGCACGGCATGCGCTTTGCCCTGTCTCCCACCGCTGAGTTGACGAGCCACAGGACGGGACGGTAGGGCAAGGCCGTCTCACCGGATCTCGAAAGGCTTCCGCCCCATGCGCCTCACCGCTGTCCTTGTCGCCCTCATCGCCAGCTCCCCCGCGACCCCGCCGGCTGGGGCCAAGACTCCCGACACCAAGGCGGGAGGGAACTCCACCGTCATCGTGCGCTGCATGGATGACTGCGCCGTGCGCGTGGATGGCAAGGCCGGTCGGCGCCAGGCCCCGAACAGCTGGGAGTTCACGGACGTGGCACCCGGGCAGCGGCGCGTCGAGGCCACGGGCGGCTTCCTCAACTGCCCCCTCTACAGTGGCTATGCGGACATCCCCGCCGGCATGAAGGTGATGGTGCAGGTCGACAACAGTAAGCGCCTGACCATCACCGAGCGCACGCCGCTCGGCCAGGAGAAGGAGGCCAAGGCGGCCACTGGCGGTCCCTCCGTGCTCAACGTGCGTTGCCCCAAGCAGTGCTCCGTCTCCGTGGACGGGCTGCGCAAGGGCGCCGCCAACACCCAGCTCGTGGTGGTGAGGGATGTCCCACCGGGTGAGCACACCGTCGAGGTGAAGTTCGTCCTCGGCACCAAGACGGTGCGCGCGCTGCTCAACATCCCCGCCGCCAGCGAGGTGTTCGCCACCGCCACCGAGAGCGGGCTCACCATCACCAACAGCAAGCCGCTGGCGAAGTAGGCCCGCGGCTCAGCCCCGGCACAGCGACCCGAGGATGCGCACCGCCTCGTGCGCCGCCGCCTCGGGCCGCACGCTGGTGTCCGAGATGCCCGCGATGACCCGGGTGATGTCGTGGTCCACCGGGCGCTCGTGGCCCGACCAGACCCGGCCCGAGGGCGCCGTGAGGTACGCGGAGAAGCTGTGGTGGCCCGAGCCGGGCCGCTCCCCCACCACGTGGACGAGGGCCCGTGGCAGCCCATCCGTCGCATCGCCGAACAGCAGCTCTCCCACCTGATAGCCGGCTCGCACGCGCCCGTACCTGACGATGAAATGCTCGGGGGCCACGCGGTAGTTCGCCGCCTCCAGCTCGTGGCGCAGGGCCTCCAGGAAGGGCGCCAGGTGGCCCTCGTCCATGAGCGAGCGCGGATCCAGCCCGTCCGAGAGGACGATCTGCACATCCCACCGAGCGCCTCGGCGCTGCCGCAGCGACTCCACCACGCGCACCGAGTCCGCATCCAGCCGCTCGCCGGAGACCGGGTGGAGGATGTAGTCGCGCCGATCCAAGGCCTCGGTCCGCAGCATCACCGCGTGGGGAATCGTCTCCAGGAACGCGGGCGACAGCTCCGTCCAGATGCCCTGCTTGGCATCCTCGTAGTGGCTGTGGAGCTCCCGCTCGAGCCCCGGCTCCAGGTCCCACACGTGCTGGCCGCACCCCACCGCGAGCGGCACGCTCCGGGACCGCACCGCGTCCATCTGCTGCCGGGCCTCGGCCAGCAGCTCCGCCTCCGAGCGCTGATCTCCCTTGCGCTTGCGATACTCCACATACACCCAGCGCGGATCCCCGAAGCGGGCCGTGGGCCGTCCCTGCGCATCGATCACCCCGAGCTGCTGGAAGAAGGCCCACATCCGGTCATCCACCCGGTAGCCGAAGCGCTCGCGCAGGCGCACGTGATCCTGGAACGAAGTGGTGAGGTAGCTGAGCATCGGATCATTGCGCGTGGGCAGCGCCATCAGATAGCCGGGACACGCGGGGGCGATCTGCTCCTGGCACCAGCCGAGCTCCTCCAGCGTCACGTCCATGTGCAGCGTGGAGCAGATGTCCAGGCCGATCATCAGCCCGTGCAGCTTGCCCATGACGATGTCCTCGAGGCAGCAGCGCACGAGCTGCTCCCGCGAGCGGAACACCTCCGGGCCAATGAAGCCCGCCACGTCGTTGACGTGGACCCAGGGCGCCGCCTCGCGCCCCGCGCCCACCTGCGCCAGCGCCACGCGCCGCTTCAGCGCCCGGGCGAAGCCGTACTTGCGAGACTCCAGCAGCACCATGTCGCAGCCGGCGTGCTGGCCGTTCGTCGCGTCCGCGCCCTGCCCCGTCTCGAAGTAGAGCCCGAACCGCCCCGTGCGCCGGGCCGCGTGCTCCACCATCTTCTCCAGGGTGACGTCAAAGGTGCGGTTGGCCGCCTCGGTGCCCGCGATGCTCTGGAACCAGATGCCCGTGGTGCCCGGCTGCTGCTCCTCCACTCGCGCTTGAATATCGATGTGAGAGAGCACGCAGTTCGGCATCACCTCCTGCAGCCCGAAGGTGGCCAGGATGTCGTGCAGCGCCGCCTCCACCGCGGCCACGGACTCGGGAGCCGAGGACACCGGGTTGGTGCCCAGCACCACGTCCCCCACCGCGAAGGCCCAGCCGTTGAACACCTGCCAGCGGATGTCGTCCGGGTGATCCGTGGGCGAGTTGGGCTGGATGCGCGCTCCCAGGTAGCCCCGCGCTCCCAGCTTGCTGCCCGGCAGCGGGTGGAAGACCTTGCTCCCCACGGTGGTGAGCTCCGCGTCCGTCATCAGCTTGACGACGCAGGCGATGACGTCGCTGCTCAGGCCGCGACAGACGCCTTTGATCTCCTCCTCGCGAGCCGTCAGCAAGAAGTCCTTGAGCCGCCCCAGCGTCCAGTCCGCCGTGGCCGCGCGGGCCTCGGCGTCGATGGCCTCCAACATGAACGCGTAGAGCCGATCCTCCAGGGGCGGATGGGCGTGGAGCTCTCCCAGGCGGGTGCGCGCCAGCAGCGTCCGGGCGTGGGCGCGAGACACCTCGTCCGCCGCCGCCACGCCAATGGCCTCATCCCCTTCCTTATAGGTGTTCGCCGCCCCCAGCACCTGCTGGTACAGCCGGAGATCCAAGGCGCCGCGGACCCGCCGCACATAGGCGAAGACGTCCTCACCCGCCTGGATCTCGGCAATGGAGACGCCGTCTTCCAGCACTCTCGGAGCGGACTCCGCGGAGCGCTCGGACTCACCCGACGAGCGAGGTGATGGAGAGGACGGCTCGGGCGGCACACGCTGAAGCTGGCTCATTGGCACCCCATCCCAACCGCTGAATCCCGGCAGGTTAATGAGAGGTGCGTCCGAGCGCCAAGCCCGCCAGCCCTTCCGCCAGCCGGGGAGACTCCATCAAGTCCAGAAACTCACGAATTACATCATCCGCGCCCAGGGGGACAGCGGCTCGGATGGCTCGCTCGGAACAACCGCCGCCCCTCCAGGCCCCCCCTCGAACACCTTGGCCGGCCGCTCGGTGCGCGGGCTGAAGTGCACCACGCGGGGCAGCCGCGGCCCAGGCCGGGGGCATACCTTGGGAGCCTCCGGCCAGCGAAGGCCTCCCTCGTCGCAATCGAACACCCGCTTGGCCCACATGGCGCGGGAGCCCGCGGACAGGGCCACCATCAGCTCCGCGCATACGACCTCTCCGTTCTGGGGCCGGGCCTCGGGCAGCTTGCTCAGGAGCCGCAGGATGATGGCGCCCAGGGGCTTGGGCACGCGCGGGTTCACCTCCCAGGGCGGCAGCGGCGCGCGCAGCTCGATCTCGGTGTGGAGCTGCTCGCACGACAAGCTCGGCGAGAACGGCGGATGGCCCGTCACCAGCCAGTAGGCGGTGGCCCCGAGCGAGTACAGATCATCGGTGGGCCGGTAGAGGTAGCAGGCGTGCTGGCGGCCCAGGTTCGTCCGCTGGAAGCGCAGCTCCTCGGGGCTGCGGAACACCTGCAGTTCCTGCGGCAGCGGCATCTGCACGAGCGAGTCCAGGCACTCGTTGCCGCCGGTGCGCAGCTCCATCAGCACCGGCTCTCCGTCCCCATCGCGCACGCGGATGTTGTCCGGATGGATGTCGCGGTGCCAGGTGTCGCGGGCGTGCGTGTCCCCGAGCGCGGAGGCCACCCGGCCCATGAGCGCGGCGATCTGGAAGAACGTGGGATTGGTCGTCTCCACCCAGTGCGCCAAGGACTGGCCCTGCACGTGATCGCGCACGCAGTAGAAGAAGCCATCGCCCTGGTGGTGCCAGCGCCCGTAGCCGTGCAGCCGCGCCATGTTGGGGTGCGCCGCCTGCAGCCGCGCCACCTTGTCACTGAACTGGCCCTCGCCCCTGCGGAACGAGAGCCTCATCGCCAGCGAAGGCGCCGGGCCTCGGACATCTTCCACGCGGTAGAGCGCGCCGTGGGCGTGCAGGCCCAGGCTCTCGAGCACCCGCCAGTGCTCGACCTGCGTTCCGGGAGTCAACATCTCTGGACGTATCAGGTTCAATGCCTTGTCCATTATCGAAGACTCCAGGTCATCAAGGGATTGATGACGATATGTATTGTAGCAGACCCATCAGGTGGACCCGATCGATCTGCTCTGACAGGGGAGCGGACGGGACGAGCGACTTCGCGGTTCCCTGTCGACTCAAAGGCTTACACCTCTTCCTCGGCGGGTCAATTCCGGGAAGCGAAGGCTTCTCGGAGGAGCATTTCGATACTGAAAAACGGGTTTAAAAGCTGTCTGCTTTTTCAAGATTGAAACACTGGGTTTCAAGTTTGAAAGCAGACAATTCAGCTCTTGAGCGGCATGAAAAAGCCTCGATATGAGGAACCGGGGCATTCGTTCACAGGTGAGCGTCTCTCCGAGCCCTCCTCTTCTCCACTGGAGTCCTGAAGATGTCCGCCCCCCGCTGCTGGAGCCGTAACCCGTTCCTGTTCCTGAGTGCCTTGCTCCTCACGGCCTGTGCGGGTTCATCCCAGGTGCTTCGAGACGAGGCCGCCCAGCACGTGTACTCCCAGCCGTTGGCCCAGGTCTGGCCCCAGGTGGAGGCCTTCATGACCGAGCAGGGCTACAGCTTCCGCACGGCCCCCGGGCAGTACGTGCTGCGCACGGAGTGGCGCGAGAACGGGACGGGCGGCGCGAATCGCACCCTGGTCAGCTACCTCATCCAGGGCGAGCCACACGCAGCGGGAGGGTGCATCCTGCGTGTCTCCCGGGGCCTCAAGGCAGACCCGAATGATCAGGCGGGCGATCTGTCGGCCATGCCTACCACTGGCACGCAGTCGGCGCAGGACAACCGGGGGCTGCTGGCCCAGCAGGAGCTGTCCATGCAGTCCCAGCGCGCCATCTACGCTCCCTCGCGGGATCTCGACATGGAGCTGGCGCTGATGCGCAAGCTGGACCCTGCCGCTGTCCAGAAGCTCGAGGCCCCGGGCGCCGCCGCTGCTCGATAGTAGCGCCGGGTGAGCGCCTGGAGCTTGCCTCACCCTCCCTGGGAGCCCAGGCGCAGCAGCTCGATGGTCCGCGCCAACAGGGCGGCGATCGACACGACCTCCACCTTGAAGGGGAGCCGATCGACCCGAGGGACACTGTCCGTGGTGAGCAGCCGCCGGATCGGCAGCCGCGAGAGCCTCTCGACCGCGGGGCCCACGAGCAGCGCGTGGGTGGCCACCACGGTGACCTCGGGCGCACAGCCGGCCTCCAGCAGTGCGTTCACCGCCGCCTCGATGGTGCCTGCCGTGGAGATCATGTCGTCCACGATAATGGGGGGGCAGCCCTTCACGTCGCCGGTGATGGTGCGGGCCTGGACCTCGGAGCCGCTCCTGCGGTGCTTGTGGACCACGGCCACCGGGAGCTTGAGCTGCGCCGCGTACCGCTCCACGCGTTTGACTCCGCCCAGATCCGGTGAGACGACCACCGAGCCAGGAGTGACCGTGCGGCGCACGTGGTCGGCCAGCAGCGGCATGGCGCTCAGGTGCTCCACGGCGATGTTGAAGCAGCCCTCGACGGCCGGGCTGTGCAGGTCCACCACGACGGCCCGATCCACTCCCGAGACCCGGATGAGGTCCGCCACCAGGCGGGCTCCCAGCGGCTCGCGTCCCGTCTCCCGGCGATCCTGCCGGGCGTAAGCCAGGTACGGCACGACGGCCGTCACCCTCCCGGCACCGCGGCGCCGGCACGCATCCACCAGCAGGAGCAGCTCCATGAGGTGCGCATCCACGGGAGGCCCCAGCGACTGGAGGAGGTAGACGTCACAGCCCCTCACCTCCTCCGCGACCTCGACGTGGTGCTCTCCGTCCGGGAATTGAGCGGTGACGCATCGCCCCTGCTCGAGATCGAGCACCTTGGCGATGGCGGCCCCCAGCGCGGGGTGGGATGAGCCGGACATCAGGACGACACGCATGGAGGCTCCCGGTGCAGAACTGACCGCTGCGGATTGTGCCGTCCCGGCGCGATCTGATCACGTTCTCGAACGCTCAGGGTGAGCCCTTGGGCGCGCTCCCCTCCGAGGGAGCAGCCGCCGGAAGGGAGGCCTTGCGCAGGGCCTCGATGTCGGAGAGGAGCACGTTCACCAGCGCCTCCACCACGCGCTGCCCCTTGGCGCGGGTGGCCAGCGTCGCGTCCCCGTAGACGCCGCTCGCCGAGTACACGCCCTCTTTCGTGGGGTTCCGGTGCAGCGGGCCCGTGCCGGGGTGGTAGTCCTTGACCGCCTTGGACATGTCCACCGTCTTCGGGGCGATGTAGAGCATCATCGAGGTCTCGATCTCGTCGGCGTGCGTGCCGCCCTCCTGCTGGGAGATCTCCTTCTCCACGTCAGCCGTGGCGGTCGACAGATCGGTGAAGCGCAGGAGGATGCCATCGGCCGCGAGCTGCTCCGCCGCCGGCCGCAGCGCCTTCAGCGTGGAGATGCCGGTGTTCAGCACGTAGAAGCGGCGAGGGCCGAAGCGAGAGAGGCCGCGGCAGATGTCGACGATGACGTCCCGGGCCGTCTCCAGCCGCAGCGACGTCGAGCCGGGGTACTCCACGAACGAGGGGTAGTACGAGTAATTGATCGTCGGAGCGACCACGGCGTCAGCGCCTTGGAGCACGCGCTGCTTGAGGTACTCGGCCATGTTCCAGTCGTTGCCGAGCGGCAGGTGCGGACCGTGCTCCTTGGACTGCGCCCCCAGGGGTATGACCACGACCGTCTCGGGCGTGAGAATCTTCTCGGCCTGAGGCCAGGCGAGCTGCTCCAGGAGCACGCCCCGAGGCGCGGCCGCGCGCCCCCCCGCATGGGCCGTGGAGAGCCCCGCCAACCCGAAGAGCAACACGCCCAGCAACACCCGAGGAACTCCTTGGAGGTTCGTCACGACATCCTCACTTTCGGAGCGAAGCTTGAGCGAAGCCCGGGGGGCCAAGGCAAGTGGCTCGCGACAGCCTGGCGACAATGTTGTGCCCGCACGAGCAAGCTCCGCAGCTCATGTCTTCTGTGCTCCCTGCGGTCCTGGACCTGTGCCGCGCACTGAGTAATCTGCGATTCCCCGAAATACATGACCCTGGGCTAGACTGCCGGGCCATTTCGTTTTGGGGAGGACATATGCACCGCCGCCTGACCCGGTCCGTCTTGCCATGGCTGCTCGTAGGGCTGTGGATCGCTGCTTGCGGTAATGACACCAAGGCCCCCGGCAACCAACCGCCGGTGCTGACGGGCCTGACGGCCCAGTCGACGGACGTGACGTCTGGAGCCTCTGTGGCGCTGGCCATCGAGGCCACCGATCCAGAGGGAGACGCGCTCACCTATAGCTGGACGCAGAACCCTCCCTCTCCGGCGGGCACGTTCAGCGATCGCAACGCCGCCCACTCGACCTGGAAGGCCCCCGAGGTGACGGAGGACACGGCCTTCCTTCTCGGCATCACGGTCTCGGATGGCAAGGGCGGCATGTCCCACCAGTCCGCGCAGGTGACGGTGCACCCGACCCCCGTCGTTGACCGGGCTCCCGTGCTCGCCGCGGGATCGCCCAAGGCTTCTCCCACGTCCGTGGTGGGAGCCACCCCCATCCAGCTCACCGCCTCCGCGACGGACGCGGACGGCGATGCCCTCACCTACTCGTGGACCCAGGTGCCCGCCCTCCCCGCCGGCACCTTCAGCGACGCCAGCGCGGCCAACCCCACCTGGACCCCGCCCGTGGTGAGCGCCCACCAGCGCTTCACGCTGACAGTGACGGTCTCGGACCCCCTGGACGCCTCCGCGCAAGGCTCGGTGGACGTGGACGTGGATCCGCCCGTGCCCCAGAACAAGCCGCCCGCGCTGACCGCAGGTCCCTCCGCTTCCGCCGCGACCATCAACTCGCAGCAGTCCGTCAGTCTGTCGGTCAGCGCCTCGGACCCGGATAGTGACCCGCTCTCCTATTCCTGGGTCCAGACGGCGCCCGCCTCACTGGCAGGCGCCTTCAACAGCTCCACCGCCGCCACTCCCACGTGGACGGCGCCCAAGGTGACGGCCGATACGGCCTTCCAGTTCCGCGTCACCGTCTCGGACGGCAAGGGCGGGAGCGTCAGCGGCACGGTGAGCGTGAACGTGCTCGCGCCCGTCAACCGTCCGCCCACCCTGGCGCAGGCGCCTCAGGCCTCGCCCACGTCGGTGACCGGCTCCGCGCCCGTTCAGCTCTCCGTGAGCGCGAGCGATCCGGACGGCGACACGCTCACCTATGCGTGGACGCAGACGCCCGCTTCACCTGCCGGCACCTTCAACAGCACCTCGGTGGCCAACCCCACCTGGACCTCGCCGGTGGTGGCCAGCGCCCAGCGCTTCACGCTGACGGTGACGGTGTCGGACGGCCAGGGTGGCACCGTGCAGGACACGGTGAACGTGGACGTGGCCCCGCCCGTGCCCACGAACAACCCGCCGACCCTGACGGGCCCCGTGGCGACTCCCTCCACGCTCAACGCGCAGCAGTCCACCAGCCTCTCGCTCACCGCCTCGGATCCCGACAACGATCCCATCAGCTACGCGTGGACCCAGGAGCCGGCCACGCCCGCCGGTACCTTCAGCAGCACCTCGGTGGCCAACCCCACCTGGACGGCCCCCCGAACGTCGGCGGATACGGTCTTCCAGCTGCGCGTCACGGTGTCCGATGGCAAGGGCGGCACGGACACCAACACGGCTCCGGTCACGGTGCACGCCTTCGTCAACACCTCGCCCGTGCTGACCGCGGGGCCCTCGGCCTCCGCCACCACCATCAACGAGCAGCAGACCCTCAACCTCTCGGTCAGCGCCTCGGACGCGGACGGTGACCCGCTCACCTATAAGTGGGTCCAGACGGCGCCTACCAACTTGATGGGCACCTTCGGCAACTCCAACGTGGCCAACACCACCTGGAAGGCGCCGGATGTGACCGCCGATGGCACCTACACGCTGCAAGTCACCGTCACGGACGGCCAGGGTGGCAGCGTGCAGGGCACCCTCAACATCACCGTCAAGAAGGTGAACCAGCCGCCCACGGTGGCCGCCACCATCACCGGCCCGAACTCGCTGCTGGCAGGTGACACCGGCTCGTTCTCCATCACCGCGAGCGATCCGGATGGGGACCCGCTCACCTACTCGTGGACTCAGACGGACCTGAACACGCAGGGAAGCTGGGTGGGCAGCCAGACCGCCAGCAGCGCGCAGTGGTTCTCGCCACAGATGGGCACGCAGACCTCCTTCACCCTCTCCGTGAGCGTCACGGATGGCCAGAGCACTCCCGTGGTCCGCACCATCACGGTGCCCGTGTCGGTGCCCCACTACGCCGCCGATATCCAGAGCATCTGGAACTCCGTGCCGTGCACGGGCTGCCACGGCGCCTCGGGTGGTCTCAACCTCGGGGCAACAGTCAGCTATGGCAACCTGGTCAATGCCTCCACCGTCAACGCTGCGTGCTCCACGCTGAGGCGGGTCACGCCGGGCGATCCGGATAACTCGACGCTCGTCCAAAAGATCTCGGGCACTGCCTGTGGCAACCGCATGCCGACCAACAAGCCCAACTACTTCGTCCAGAACCCGGGGCTGATCATTCGCATTCGCTCGTGGATCCTCGCGGGCGCCAACAACGACTGAGCCGCTCCTCCGGAGGCCGACCCATCCATGAGCCAAGGTCATCAGCCCCGCATCCGTGGACTTCAGAGCGTCGATCCCCTCTCGGTCCCGCTGCCCCATGGGACCGAGGTCATCACCCGCGTCGCGCGAGTCTCCGGAGAGCGCCGCGTTCCCCAGGGCATGGTGGGCCGTGTCGTCCGCGCCCGCGACGGGGGCTTCGACGTGCAGATCACCGGCGTGGGCGAGCTCTGGTACGCGCGGGAAGAGCTGGTGCCGCGCAAGCCCGGCCAGGTGCAGTTCGCCCTGCGCCGCGCCGCCGCGTGGGAGGCGCTCCAGCCCTGTGTGGTGCTCGAGGCGACGGTGGGCTCTCGCGCCTGGGGGCTCGCGCATGAGGGCTCGGACACGGACTCGCGCGGCGTCTTCGCCCTCCCGCTGTCATGGACGTGGGGGCTGGGCGAGGCGCCGAGGGATCTCGTCAGCGCCGATGGCAGCACCACCTACTGGGAATACCGCAAGGCCATCGATCAGGCGCTCCGAGCCGATCCCAACACGCTGGAGCTGCTCTTCGTCCCCTCCGTCCGAGCCAAGGACGTCCTCGGCGAGTGGATGCTGGCCGAGCGCGAAGCCTTCGTGTCTCGAAACATCTTCGGCAGCTTCGGCCGCTACGCGCTGAGCCAGCTCCACAAGCTGTCCAGCTCGCAGCGGCTGGCCGAGCACCGCGATCTCGTCCTCGACTGGCTGTGCGAGGAGCCCGCGCCGGACCTTGACGAGGTGGCCCGCCGGCTGGCGAAGCACTCGCCGCGCCAGGCTCCCACGCTCGAGGATGGGATCCTCGCGGCCAAGACGTACATCAAACAGCTCTACCGCTCGCTGTCGGACCAGGGGCTGATCGAGGCCAACGACTTCGCGGCGCTCACCCGCTACGCGCGAGGCGGAGGCAGGCGCCCTCCCGATGCGCGCGAGCTGCGGCCCAAGAACGCCTACAACCTGCTGAGGCTCATCGCCCTGGCCACGGGCTGGCTGCGAGATGGGGCGCCCGTCTTCGAGGCCACGGGTGCGCTGCGCGAGCGGCTGCTCGACATCAAGCATGGCCGTGTGGCGCTGGACGAAGTCCTCCGGGACGCCGAGGCGCTCGCCCCCGAGCTCGAATCAGCACGGGACAAGAGCCCCCTGCCGGAACACCCGGACTATGCCCGCGCCGACCGGCTGCTGCGCCGCGCGGGAGAGGAGCTCGCACGGCGCTGGGTGCTCCAGGAGCCGGGGCCGTGGGGCCGAGAGGCTCCCGCGTCGCCCGAGTACACCTCGAGCGACACCGAGCCAGAGGCCGAGTAATCCCTCAGGTGCTGGGGCTGGCCTCGGCGACCGCGACATCCAGCGCCACCTCGATCATCTCATCGAAGGTGAGCTGCCGCTCCTCGGGCGTGAGGCTCTGGCCCAGGCGGATCTGATCCGACACCGTGAGCAGCGCGAGCGCCCGAGCTCCGAACTCGGCGGCGACGCCGTAGAGGCCCGCGACCTCCATCTCCACCGCCAACATGCCCATGCGCTCGATCGCGTCCAGGAACTGGGTCTGCGGGTGGTAGAAGAAGTCCGTGGAGAAGACGGAGCCAACTCGCACCGCCTTGCCCCGTCGCTCGGCGGACTCCACGGCCCGCCGGGCCAGGGTGAAGTCCGCCACGGCCGGGAAGTCATGATCCATCAGCCGCATGCGGTTGACCTTCGAGTCCGTGCCCGCGCCCATCGCGACGATCACGCTGCGCATCGGCACGTCCTTGCGGATGGCCCCGCAACTGCCGACCCGGATGAGCACTCGGGCGCCGTAGTCCTTGACGAGCTCGGTGGCGTAGATGGACAGGGACGGAATGCCCATGCCGTGGCCCATCACCGAGAGCTTCTTGCCCTGATAGGTGCCCGTGTAGCCGTACATGTTGCGCACGGCGGTGACCTGGCGGGCGCCTACCAGGAAGCGCTCGGCGATGTAGCGAGCCCGGAGCGGATCGCCGGGCATCAGCACCACCTCGGCGAAGTCTCCTGGCGCGGCGGAGATGTGGGGAGTTGGCATGGCGGCGGACCATAGCTCAGTCCCTCGCCCCGCCGCGGACAAGGCTCGGGCTTCCGGCTCAGAAGAGGCGCAGCTGGTTGTCCGGAGCCTCATCGGCCGCCCCACCCTTGGGGAGCAGTTGGAAGCCGTTGGCCTGCGCCCACTCCTCACTCGGCCCGGCCCAGTGGAAGCGGTTCATCAGCACGTAGCCGCGCTCATCGAACTCGACGCCCTCGGCGGCCAGCTTGTCGGGCTGGTGCAGACCAGACGTGGTGATCTTCCCGTTGCGGCCGATGACCCGCTGCCAGGCCACCTGGACCGAGCGCGGGCCCAGGGCTCCCAGCGCGTGGCCCACGATGCGTCCATCGCACCCATCTCCCACGATGGCGGCGACGTCCCCGTAGGTGGCCACCTGGCCTCGGGGGATCTGGTTCACGACCTTGTAGATGCGCTCGTAGTACTCGCTCTCGTCAGTGGGGGGCATGACAGCTCCTGTCGATAGCGGAGGAGTCCTCCTCCGGATGGGTGGTAATGGGTTGTGCAGATAGCACACTACCGGATGGGTTGTGTACCCCCGCGAGAGACCCCTACCATCCTGGCGCTCGGCCTCGGACGCACGCGCCGTGCTGCCCACCGCCCGGTGGCTGAGTGCCTGGCGGCCCCTTACGAGATTCCGTACTTGCCCGGGGCCAGGATGCCTGCGGGATCCAAGGCCCGCTTGAGGCGCGAGAGCACCTCCGGCACCCCTTGGAGCTGATCCATCGCCTCCTGCTGCATGTCGAGCGGCGCCCGGGCGATCGGGTAGCCCGCCTCGGCGTAGGCCTGGAGCAGGGCCCGGAAGCAGCGCCCCGCGCGCAGGCGCTCCTCGGTGTCCTGGCGATTGAAGAGGAGGATGTGAAGCGCCCGAGCCATGCGCGGTCCGCACACGTACTCGGTCACGAACTCGAAGCCATGCTCGGCGAGGATGCGCCGTGATAGCGCCTGTTGCTCGTTGGCGGCCTTCCCCACCATGGGGGTGGCGGGCAGGAACCAGGTGGCTCCGCTCCCGGGGCGCCACTGGAGCAGCCCCAGCTCATCGCGCGTGGGCTGGCCGCTGAACGTGTCGAGGTGGATCTTCAGCACCCGGCTCTTCTCCGCCTCGGTGTGCGGAATGTACCGGGCCTTTCCCGAGCGAAGGAAGTGGGCCTTCACCCGGTCGATCAGGGGCTGCACGGCCTCCTCCGAGGCCCCATAGAACGCTCCCGAGACGAGCCACGCGCCCAGCCCATGCTTCTCCCGCAGCTCCTTGCGCAGCTCGGCAGGCAGCGGCGTCCTGCCCCCGGTCCGATCGAAGGGATAGGTCTCCTCGGTCCCAAACGCATAGACGTCCGAGGTCACCTTGAGGAGCGTGGGCACCACGTTGTTGAGCTTGAGCGGACGGACCAGCTCGACGATCTCTCCTAGGTCCTCGTCCTCGGGGAAGGTGAAGAAGAAGGCGCGGATCACGGGAGGGCGCGGCATCAACCACACCCCCAGCCGCGTGACGATGCCCAGGTTCGACTGGACGAAGAGCCCATCCAGGAACGGGCCGTAGCCGTACTTGGACAGGTGCTGGGTCTTGGCCCCAGGCAGAGCGCCATCGGAGGTGCGCAGCAGCTCGCCGGTGGGCAGGACCACCTCGTAGCCGCAGCTCATGCCGAAGTGATCGAAGTACGGCGTATACCCTGCTCCCTTGTCGAGCGTGTTGCCGAGGATGCCCCCCTCTGGCGGCCCCGAGGTGGTGTCGAGCATGAGCTTGTGGCCTCGCCGGCCTAGCTCCTCGTAGAGCTGCGCGTAGGTGACGCCGGGCTCCACCACGGCGAAGGCGAGTGTCTCGTCAATCTCGACGATCCGGTTCATGCGCCGGCCGAGCTCCACCACCACCTGCCCGGGCCGCACCGGCGACTTGAGTCCCATCCCGCGGTTCTCGCCCGTGCTCGTGGGCCAGAGGGCCACGCCGTGCGCGTTGGCCATGCGAACAATGGCCTGTACCTCCTCGGCCGACCCGGGATAGAGCACGCCCGACGGAGGCAGTGCCCCCGACGGCAGCAGGTTCACCCCATAACGCGCCAGGGTCTCCGGTGCCGTGTCCACGAACTCGGCGCCGAGGTGCGCTCGGACAGCGCTGAAGAACGCTTCTGGATCATTGGGCATGGTAGGAACGATTCTGCACTACCCGGAGCATCCCGCCCATACACCCGCTATTGTGAATCAAGGAAAGCCCCTGGGTCTGCGCAACCCCGTGGCCTTCGCTCTCAGTATGCCTTGCTACCTCTTCTTATGACTTTCGTTTCTCTCGCCTGGATGGCAGGGGGGTTCGAGCCCCCCACCTGCGCGTGGGTAGAGTAGGCTCCACCAATGGTGAGAGGTGTTCGTGCCAGGGGGTCAGCTACACGGTCCGGGGACCGTTTCCTCTCGGCAGGAGATTCGTGATGTCCGCCTCAACCGATCCGCGGAAGGAGTCGCCTTCGATGGACGACACCTTGCTGCTGCGCGCGCTCATCGAGGCCGAGCGTGTGTCCCCCGAGGGCAGCCTGCTGCTGGCCCCGCTGAGAGATCCTCAGGGAACGATCACCGACTTCGAGTGCCTCCACGCCAACCCGGCCGCCGAGGCCATCCTGGGTCCCACCGCGGGAGGATTGACAGGGCAGCGGCTGCGGAAGGTCTTTCCGGAGCGGGATTCGGCGGGCTGGGTCGCCGTGCTCTGCGCCGCGGAGGCCTCGGGCCAGTCCATCTCGGCGGAGCTGTCCGCGGCCCGCGCGGGCAGCCGAGGCGAGGGGTGGCTCCACTGTACGGTGATGAAGCTCCGCACCTTCCTCATCGCGCGGTTCCGGGACATCAGCGCTACCCGCCGCCACGAGGAGGCCCTGCAGCAGACGCGCAGCCGGATGGTGGAAGTGCTCGAGGGCACGCCGGACGCCTTCTTCACGGTCGACGCGAACTGGAACTTCATCTACGTCAACGAGCACACCGTGGCGCTCTCGGGCAAGGCTCGGGAGGAGATGCTGGGCCGCAGCCTCTGGGAGCTGCTGCCCCAACTGGCGGCGCCTCCGCAGGATCAGCTGCTGCGCCGGGTGATGGCCGAGCACGCCCCGGAGCGCTTCGAGGCGCGGCTGCCTCCCGATCACTGGTACGAGGTGCACGCTTATCCCTCGGGCCAGGGCCTGTCCGCCTTCTTCCGGGAGATCGGCGACCAGAAGCGCGTGGAGGCGGAGCGGGATGCGCTGCTGGCCCGCGAGTACTCGCTGCGCCTGGAGGCGGAGGCGCTGGCGCAGCACCGCACCAAGGAGTTGTTCGCGGCGCAGGAGAAGCTGGTCCAGTCGGAGAAGCTCGCCGTGGCCGGGCAGTTCGCGGCGGGCGTGGGGCACGAGATCAACAACCCGCTCTCGTTCGTGATCGGCAACCTGCACTTCGCCCTGGAGTACCTGGAGGGCCTGTCTGAGCCGCTGGCGGACGCGGAGGTGCTCCAGGAGCCCATCGACGCGCTGAAGGACGCTCGCGCGGGAGCCGAGCGCATCCGCGCCATCCTGACGGACCTGAAGCGCTTCGCCCGGGCGGACGAGTCGCTGCTGGGCCCGGTGGACGTGCGCGAGGCGCTGGAGTTCAGCCTCTCCATGGCCATGCCGCACATCCGCCACCGGGCGCAGGTGGAGCGGCGCTACAGCCCGGTGCCGCCGGTGCTGGGCAACGAGGCCAAGCTGGGGCAGGTGTTCCTCAACCTGTTGATGAACGCCGCCCAGGCCATCCCCGAGGGGGACGTGGCCCGCAACCACATCATCGTCACCACGCGAATGGAGAACGGGCAGGTGCTGGTGGAGGTGGCTGACACGGGCCGGGGGATGACGCCGGAGATCCTGGAGCGCGCCTTCCAGCCCTTCTTCACCACGCGGGCCGTGGGAGAGGGCATGGGGCTGGGGCTCTCCATCTGCCTGGGGCTGGTGCAGAGCATGAAGGGCGAGCTGAGCGCCACCAGCCGGCCGGGGGTGGGGAGCACGTTCCGGGTGGTGCTGCCCACGAGCACTCAACCCGCCCCGGTCCTGACGCCCATGTCGGCGGCGCGAGCCTCCCGGCCCAAGCGGGTGCTGGTCATCGACGATGAGCCGGGGATCGCCGCGGTGTTCAAGCGCATCATCGGCCGCTCGCACGAGGTGGTGGTGGTGCAGAGCGGCAGGGAGGCGCTGGCCCTGCTCGAGAAGGATGACGCCTTCGATCGCATCTTCTGCGACTTGATGATGGCGGACCTCACGGGCATGGACGTGTACGAGGTGCTGTCGTCACGCCGGCAGGACTGCCTGGAGCGGTTCGTCTTCATGACGGGCGGCAGCTTCACCGAGCGAGCGCGCACGTTCCTTCAGACGATGCCCTTCACGCGCATCGACAAGCCCTTCGATCCCGAGCACATCCGCACACTCGTGGCCCAGGCTCCGTCCTCGCCCGGCTCCCAAGCCTGACGAGGGAGCCTCACGGCGGAGGCGGCGAGAGGGCTCGCCAGCCTTCGGCGATGGCGATGCCCACGTTGGTCATCAGATCCTGCTTCGCGTTCACCACGTAGAGGTACGGCGTCAGCGCCCACACCTCGCGCAGCACGCGGCGAGGCTCCGGAGCAGGAGCGCTCAGCTCGGCCTGAAGCAGCGGCAGCACCTTGTCGGACAGGCGCAGGGCCGTGTCCATGACGAAGATCGTCAGGTGGGGGCGCAGCGCCCGGACGCGCCGGAAGAACGCAGCCACCTCGTCCGGCGCCAGATGCTTGGGCGGCGAGGACTTCATCTCCAGGTACAGGAGCCGGCCCTCCGCGGCGGCCACGACGTCCAGGTCCCCACCCACGTCGGGTGCGTGGAACTTCACTCCCACGGCCACATCGAGGCCCAGGCGGCCTCGCAGCTCGCGCGCCACGTACCACTCCAGCGTGCCGCCGAAGGTGCGGACCGGGTACAGCAGCCGGTAGCGCCCGCCCTCCTCTCGCGCGGCCAACCCCAGCTCCACCAACTCCTCGACCATCTCGGTGGCCCGAGCGGCCTCGACATATTTGGAAGCCTCCTCCGGCAGGAAGCTCCCGCGCCGGAGGATGGCGCCCCGCAGGAAGAGCCGGAAGGCGTAGTGGCTGAGGCGCTCGGCGAGGCGCTCGGCCAGGGCTCCGTCCACGTCCGGCGGAAAGGGCAGATCCAGCGTGGCCAGGCTGGGCTGGAAGCCCCGGCGAACGAGCATCGCCAGCACCTCCGCTCCCGGCTGGAGCAGCGTCCTCTGGGGCGGTGGAGCCTCCGCCGCTCGCTGTTCCTGATCCCGCGCCGTGGGACCTTTATGGGAGAGGGGCTCGGTCATTCAGTGAGGGACCAGCTCCACGTAGCTGGTGTAGCGGTTCTGGATCTCCGAGACGTACTTCACCGGCTCGGAGCCCCGACAGTAGCCGTAACGAGCGCGGCGGTAGTACTCGGGGCGCTCCAGCAGGAGCATGGCCTTCTCCACGTGCCCGAACCACTTGTTCGGGTTCCACCCCTTCTCCTTGGCGATGCGCCGCGCGTCCTGCACGTGGCCCATGCCGGCGTTGTAGGACGCCAGCGCGAAGCGGAGCCGGTGCTTGAAGGGGATCTCCGGCTCGAACCGGTTCACCAGCTGCTGCATGTACATGACCCCGGCATGTGTCCCCTGCTCCGGATCCTCCAGCTTGCGGAACCCGAGCGCGCGGCCCGTGGCCGGCATCACCTGGAAGAGCCCGATGGCGCCCACCCAGCTCTTGAGCTTGGGGTTGAAGTGGCTCTCCTGGTACGCCTGCGCCGCCATCAGCCGCCAGTCCATTCCGTAACGAGACGAGTACGACTGGAAGATCGAGTCGAACGGCGACAGCGTGCCGGAGACCTCCGCGCGCTCCACCTTCGCCTCGAAGACGCGGTGGGAGTTCTCGAAGTAGCGCTTGCGCCACATGTTGTAGAGGGTGCCGCGGTAGGTCTTCTTCACGAAGCCATCCAGGAAGCCGCGCAGCTTCACCGCGTCCTTGCGCACCGCGAAGGCGATGGCTCGCGCGCCCTCCTTGCTCGCGGGCGGGCCCTCCACCGGGAGCGTGAAGGCGGCCTCCAGCCCATCCCGGTAGGTCTGCTCGGCCGCGAGCAGGTGGCTGTCCGAGACGGTGAAGGGGAGCTCGCCCTCGGCCACCTTGTCGAGCAGCGCCTCGGTCTCGAGATCCTCCGGCTCCTCGACGATCTCGAAGGGGCCGTATGTCTTCTGCAAGGCGAGCAGCGTGGAGGCATAGCTGGAGGACTTGCGGACGTGGATCTTCTGGCCCTTCAGCTCCGCGAGCGACGCCACCTTGGGTCCGCTGGCGCGCTGCACGAGCACCTCATCCACGAAGAGGTACGGACGGGAGAAGGCCACCTCCTCCGAGCGCTCGGGCGTGACGGTGAGGGAGGCGGCGATGACATCTCCCCGGCCCTCCTTCAGCCACGGGATGAGCAGATCGCGCGAGGGCGGCACCACCACCTCCAGCCGCACGCCAATCGCCTCGGCGGCGGCCTTGGCCATCTCGAAGTCGAAGCCGTGCTGCTCGCCCCGGTGCAGGAAGTAGGTGACCGGGTTGTTCCGGGTGAGCACGCGCAGCACTCCGCGCTTGCGGATGCCCGCGAGATCGCCCGTGAAGCGCTCGTCGGCGTACTCGGTGAGCACGTGCTCGGTGATGAAGGAATCCAGGGCGAGCCGCAGCTCGGTGTTCTCCTGGCGCACGCCCCAGGCGATCTGCCGGCCCTCGGCGATGGGAAAGAGCCGCTCCACGTCCGGGTTGTACGTCTCGATGGCCGCGAGCAGATGGCTGTCCGCCACGGTGAGCGGGCGCTCGCCGCGAGACACCTGATAGACGAGCTCCTCGGGCTCGATGGTCTCCGGCACGGGCTCGATGACGAGGCCGGGAGCCTTGCCCTGAGCCAGCGCCCGGAGTGAGTCCGCGAAGGAGGAGCTCCCGCGCACGTGGACGGTGCGGCCCGCCAGATCCTCCGGCTTCCGAGGCAGATCCGCCGCGCCGCGCTTGCCCACCACGAACTCCTTCACCACGGCCAGCGGGCGGGTAAAGGCGATCTCCTTCGCGCGGGCCGGCGTCACCGTCATGTCCGCGGCGATGAGGTCGCCCCGTCCCTCGCGCAGCATGGGGATGAGCCGATCAAAGCTCGGCGCCTGGATGAACTCCACGGTGAGGCCCTGCTTCTCGGCGAAGCGCTCCAGCAGGACACGATCCTGCGCCTTGGGCATGCCCTGGCGAGGCAGGAAGTCCTCATCCGTGCCCTCCACCAGCACCCGGAGCGTCCCGCCGGCACGGATGGCCGGCAGATCCCCCGTGGACGTCGGCGGCTCGGGCTCGGGAGCGGGAGGTTGCGGAGGCGTGGAAGGCGGCGCCTCGGGGAAGACCGGATCCTCGGGCTCGGGGGCCGGCGCGGCGACCGGAGCCGGCGCGGGAGGAGGCGGAGGCGGCGCGGGAGGCGGAGTGCGCTCGCACGCCGTGGACAGCGCCAGCACGGCGGCGAGCAGCCACCCGATGCGGGACGAATGGAGTCTGGACGAAGACGCCACGAAGACCTCTCCCTCGAAAGAAGCTGCTTGTCGGACCTCGAGCCATCAGCCCAAGAGCCCGCAGCCCCACCTTTACCGGAAGTGAGGTGCGGCTGTGCAGGGGGGCACCCAAGCCGGATGGCTCCCGAATTTCTCTCCGAGTGCGAGCTCGCGCACTCGGGCCCTTGAGACGTCCTGACTTCGGATAACTTGCGCCGCGCCTGCTCGTTCCACCCGGAGAAGACATGACCACCGCAGGGATGCTCCGGCGGGCCGTGTGCGGCCTGCTGCTCGTGCTGAGCCTCTTGCCGACACGGATCCACGCCCAACAGACCGCCAAGCCCGTACTCCATGGCAAGCACTGGGTCGCCATCACCGGCAAGCCGCTCGCGGCCACCGCGGGCGCGATGATGTTCCAGAAGGGCGGCAACGCGGTGGATGCCACATGCGCGATGCTCGCCGCCGCCTGCACCATGTGGGACACGCTGAGCTGGGGCGGCGAGACCCAGGCCCTCATCTACGATCCGCGCACGAAGAAGGTGGTGGCCATCGACGCGCTCGGCGTGGCGCCCACCGGCGCCACGGTGGAGTTCTTCCGGAAGAAGAACATGCAGTATCCACCCGAGTTCGGCCCCCTGGCCGCCGTGACCCCGGGGACGCCGGGGGGACTGCTGGTGATGCTGGCGGAGTACGGGACGCTCTCGCTGAAAGAGGTGCTCGGGCCGGCGATCCAGATGGCGGACGAGGGCTACGCCATCGAGGCCCAGGCGGCCAACACCATCGAGCGGAACAAGGACAAGCTGAAGCAGTGGCGCTACTCGCGCGAGGTGCTGTTCACACACCCGGGCGAAGCCCGCGAGGCGCCCCAACCGGGCGAGGTGTTCCGGCAGAAAGACTTGGCGGCCACGCTGAAGAAGCTGGTGGAGGCGGAGCAGCAGGCGCTCAAGGCAGGCAAGAACCGCAAGCAGGCCATCATGGCCGCTTATGATCGCTTCTACCGGGGAGACATCGCCCACGAGCTGGTGCGCGGCGTCCAGGAGGAAGGCGGGCTGATCACGCTGGAGGATCTGGCGCGCTGGAAGGTCCAGATCGAGGAGCCCGTGAAGACGGACTACAAGGGCATCGAGGTCTACAAGCTGACCACGTGGGTGCAGGGGCCGGTGCTGCTCCAGGCGCTCAACATCCTGGAGCCGATGGACCTCAAGTCGATGGGCTACAACAGCGCCCGCTACATCCACACGCTCTACCAGGTGATGAACCTGGCCTTCGCCGATCGCGACTTCTATTACGGAGACCCGTACTTCCCTCCCGCGGAGCCCGTGCGCGGACTGCTCTCCAAGGACTACGCGAAGACGCGAGCCAAGCTCATCAACTGGGAGAAGAACGACCCGAGCGTGAAGCCGGGAGACCCCTACCCGTTCCAGGGAGACACCAATCCCTACCAGAAGCTCTTGGAGCAGTGGCCGCCCAAGCCGCCTCCCGCGGCCAACGGCGCGGCGGGCTCACAGCAGGCAAGCCTGGAGGACTTCGAGCGCACCTTCTACGCGGGGACGACGTCCATCCAGGCGGCGGACGAGAAGGGCTGGGTGGTGTCGGTAACGCCCAGCGGCGGCTGGCTGCCCGCGGTCATCGCGGGCCACACGGGCGTGGGCTTGAGTCAGCGGATGCAGAGCTTCGTGATGGATCCGGCGGAGAACCCGTTCAACGTGCTGGAGCCCGGCAAGCGGCCCCGAGCCACGCTGACGCCGACCCTGGCGCTGAAGAACGGCAAGCCCTTCCTCTCCATGGCCGTGCAGGGCGGAGACAGCCAGGACCAGAACCTGCTCCAGTTCTTCCTCGACGTGGTGGAGTTCGGGATGACGGTGCAGGAGGCGGCCGAGGCGGCCAACATCAACAGCTTCCAGATGCGCAACTCGTTTGGCGATCACACGGGGAAGCCGGGCAAGCTGCTGCTGCAGGAGCAGGTGCCTCCCTGGGTGCGCTCGGAGCTCAAGCGCATGGGCTATGACATGAGCTTCGAGGCCCGCACCTCCGGCCCGATCAACGCCATCTACTTCGACCAGCAGCACGGCACGCTGTGGGGTGGCTCCAGCCATCACGGCGAGGACTACGGCATCGCCTGGTAGCAGCCCGCTGGCCGCCTCTCCCCTTCCTGTTTCCCGCTTCTTGGAGACTCCATGTCCTTCGCATCACGCGGTCTCGTGGTCCTCGCACTGGTGGCGCTCACCGGGACGGCCAGCGCCCAGGCTCCGGCCCAACCTCCGAAGCCTCCGGATCCGGCCGCCGAGCGTGCCGAGTACATCCGCTCGCACTACTCCAAGTTCGAGTACCGCATCCCCATGCGGGACGGAGCGCACCTGTTCACCTCCGTCTACGTGCCCAACGATGCCACGGCGGCGAAGCGCTACCCCATCCTGCTCTCGCGCACGCCCTACACCGTCGCGCCGTATGGAGCGGATCGGTACAAGAACGCGCTCGGGCCAAACGCCGCCTACGAGAAGGAGGGCTTCATCTTCGCCTTCCAGGACGTGCGAGGTCAGCACATGTCCGAGGGCGAGTTCGTCAACATGCGCCCGCAGCTCGGCTCCAAGCCCGGGGCCAAGGACATCGACGAGAGCACCGACACCTACGACACCATCGACTGGATGGTGAAGAACGTGCCCGGCAACAACAACCGCGTGGGCATCTGGGGAATCTCGTACCCGGGCTTCTACACCTCGGTGGGAGCCATCGACTCGCACCCAGCGCTCAAGGCGGTGTCGCCCCAGGCGCCCATCGCGGACTGGTTCTGGGATGACATGCACCGGCACGGCGCCTTCAACCTGGTGCTGGCCTTCGACTTCTTCTCGTCCTTCGGCAAGGCCCGGCCCCAGCCCACCGCCAACGAGGCGTGGGAGCCCTTCGAGCACGGCACTCCGGACGGCTACCAGTTCTTCCTGGAGCTGGGACCGCTGAGCAACGCCGACTCGCGCTACTTCAAGGGGGGCATCGCGTTCTGGAAGGACGTCATCGCCCATCCCAACTACGACGACTTCTGGAAGGCCCGGAACGTCCTGCCCCACCTGCGCAACATCAAGGCCGCCGTGCTCACCGTCGGCGGCTGGTACGACACCGAGGACTTCTACGGGCCGCTGCACACGTACAGCGCCATCGAGAAGCAGAACCCCGGCATCACCAACATGCTGATGATCGGCCCCTGGTCCCACGGCGGCTGGCAGCGCACGGATGGCTCGTCGCTCGGGGACGCGGACTTCGGCTTCGCCACCAGCAACACGTACCTGGAGCTCTCGCTCGCCTTCTTCAAGTACCACCTCAAGGGAGGCGACAAGCCGGATCTCCCCGAGGCCATGGTCTTCGAGACCGGCACCAACCGCTGGCGCCGCTTCGACTCCTGGCCTCCGAAGAACGTGCGCGAGGCGCGCCTCTACTTCCAGCCCAAGGAGAGCCTCACCTTCACTGCCCCCGCCGGTTCGGGCGCGTCCCTCTTCGACGAGTTCATCAGCGATCCAGCCCGCCCCGTGCCCTACACCGCGGAGATCACCGCGGGCTGGACCAAGAAGTACATGACCGAGGATCAGCGCTTCGCCTCGCGCCGGCCCGACGTGCTCGTCTACACCTCCGAGCCCCTGGACAAGGACCTGACGCTGGCGGGCCCCCTGGAGGCCAACCTCTGGGTCTCCACCACCGGCACCGACGCGGACTGGGTCGTCAAGCTCGTGGACGTCAACCCGGGCAAGCTCCCCGGCTGGTCCAAGGCGGATGAAGAGGCCGGCAAGCCCAATCGGGGCGGCCAGCAGACGCTCGTTCGCGGCGAGCCCTTCCGCGGCCGCTTCCGCGACAGCTACTCCGAGCCCAAGCCCTTCAAGCCCGGCGAGCCGACCCTCGTCCACTTCGTCATCAATGACGTCTTCCACACCTTCCAGCGCGGCCACCGGGTGATGATCCAGGTCCAGTCCTCCTGGTTCCCGTACATCGATCGCAACCCGCAGACCTTCGTCCCCAACATCTTCGAGGCCAAGGAGAGCGACTTCATCCGCGCCACCCACCGCGTGTACCGCTCGCCATCCAACGCCAGCTTCGTCAAGGTCAACGTCCTGCCCTCGGCCGACGAGTGAGCCTCGCGCACGGGCAGCCTGGCCGCCCCCCTGACCTCCCAGGTCACTCGTGGCTCGCAGGCCGCAGCAGGTCCAGCCCTTCGGAAATTCCACTTCCGAAGGAATGGAATTCCCTCGAATCTTGAGAACCCCGCGTGAGCGAGGCCTCGACGCGGCTCGCCACGGCGCGCGTGGAGGCCGAAAATCTCCTGATCCGACGCGGCTTTACGCCCTACTACGCAAAAGTTTCAGGATTTCTCGCGCCACGGCGTTTTGCCTCTAGACGCAACTATGGGCCTGGGCCCACGATGATCATTCAAGACGTCAGTTAGTTGTACGCGGAGGGCGCGACCATGTGGATCGAGGCAATCGTAATGCCCCGTGAGAATGACTCCAGGCCCTACCGCCCCTCGCCGCGGCTTGACCGGCGTGCCGTGTACAAGGCCGGCTGCGAGGAGAGCCTGGAGTTCCGAGCCACGGTGCTCAACTTCCTGCAGGCCCACCAGCTCATGGGCGCCGTCAAGTGGGTGAGCGAGCCGGGTTCGCTTCCCATGGTGACGTTGCGCTGCCACGAGCGCGTGCTGGAGCGCCTGCGCAAGGCTCCTGAGTTCGAGGCGGGCCAGTCGCTGACCCTCGAGCTGCAGTCCTGAGCCGCCCGCGGTGCCGTCCGCGGGCCGCTCTCCTGATTGAACGGCCGAAATCCCGGTTTCGGTCTATCGCCGTAAAGCCCAATCGCGGCGCGGGGTTACACTCCAGCTCCTGAAACTTGCTGGTTTTTCCTGAAGTCCCGTCGCGGCGGGATTTGGTACCCCGTGGCGTTTGGACGCAACCATTCGGCGCGAGAATGCAACGCCGGTGGGATGCATCCAGAGCGAGCCTTGCTACTTTCGAGGCGCCAATCGGAGGGTGCCGGGAATGTGGATTGAGGCGATCGTGATGCCGCGGGAAGAGGACACGCCGTACCGCCCTTCGCTCCTGCGCGACCGCCGGGCCGTCTACGAGGTGGGCCGCCACGAGAGCCTGCAGTTCCGGGAGCGGGTGCTGAACTATTTGCAGTCGCGGCAGTTGATGAGCGCCGTCAAGTGGGTGAGCGAGCCGGGTTCGCTCCCCATGGTCACCCTGCGCTGCCAGGAGCGCGTGCTGGAGCAGCTGCGGCAGGCGCCTCAGTTCGAAGCGGGCAAGTCCCTGTCCCTCGAACTTCAGAGCTGACAGCAAGGCCTTGACAGCGGGCATTTGTGGCCTTGTGGAAGGCCCAGGGCTCGGCCATTCTCCGCGCCATGGGACGCATCTTCGAGACCCGCAAAGCCACGATGTTCGCCCGCTGGAACAAGATGGCGAAGCTGTTCACGCGGATTAGCAAGGACATCGCCATCGCTGTGAAGTCCGGGGGCCCCAGCCCGGACAACAACCCGGCCCTCCGCCGAGCGCTGCAGAACGCTCGAGCTGGCAACATGCCCAAGGACAAGGTCGAGGCCGCCATCAAGCGCGCCAACGGCCAGGACGCCAAGTCCTACGATGTGGTGCTCTACGAGGGCTACGGGCCGCACGGCATCGCCGTCATGGTGGAGACCGCGACCGACAACGTGGTGCGGACGGTGGCCAACATCCGCATGCACTTCAAGAACAACGGCGGCAACATGGGCACCACCGGCAGCGTCTCGTACATGTTCCAGCGCATGGGCGTCTTCCGGCTCGCGCCCGAGGGGTTGGATCTCGAGGCGCTCGAGCTGGACCTGATCGACCACGGGCTGCAGGAGCTGGGCGAGGGCGTCGGCGAGAAGGGTGAGAAGCAGATCATCATCCGCTGCGCCTTCAATGACTTCGGGCACCTCCAGTCCGCCATGGAGGCCCGGGGGCTCACTCCCCTCTCCGCGGAGTCCGAGTACATCGCCCAGAACCCCGTGGAGCTGCCAGAGGACAAGGCCACCGAGGTCCTCAAGCTCGTGGACGATCTCGAGCAGGACGAGGACGTCCAGCGCGTCTTCCACAACCTGGCGTGATGGCGGCGGGGCCCAGGGCTCGTGAGCTCCTGGGCACTGTTCCGTCGATGGACGATTTCGGGATCCAGCCGGTCCGCCAGTTTCAATAGTCCGACAGCACCCTTCTGGCCAGACGTCCGGCCCACCCGGGGTTCATCCCGGGCTGGCATTAGCGAGCTGTCATCCCATGAATCGTTCCCCCCGGGATCTCTTCCTGTGCGCCGTGGTGCTCGTCAGCGCGGCGTGCACGTCTCAGCCCCAGGTCTCTCCCCCCTCGGTCGTCAACCCGCGCTTCGATCCCGGCAATGCGCCACCCGTGGTGCCGCTGCCGAATGATCTCGCCACCGATCCGGCCACGGGTCTGCTCCACGTGGACCCGAATCCGGACGCCACGGACGCAGACAAGGCCTTCATCGCGTACCTCAACACGCTGAACGGCTTCCCGGCCAACAGCACCGCTACCGCCACCTTCACCGCGCCGATCGATCCCGCCTCCGTGACACCCGAGAGCGTCCGGGTGTTGGATCTCACCGATGGGAACGCGCCCGTGGCCGGCGTGACGCGGAGCTACACGGACCAGCCTGGCGATCCGGCCAACCCGGGGCTCATCAGCCTGACCGCTCCCGGCAACCTCTGGCTCCCGGGCCACATCTACGCTGTCGCGCTGCTGGGCGGCGAGCACGGCCTGAAGGGCGCCCACGGCGAGCCGGTGGTCGGGACTCCGACGTGGGCGATCCTCCGCTCCGAGCGCTCGCTGGTGACCTGCGAGGATCTGAGCTCGCCCGACTGCAAGTCGGTCACGGACATCCTCCCGTCGACGGAGCAGGATCCCGCGGCGCGAATCGAGGACCAGGCCCGGACGGCCATCCGGCTCGAAGGGATCCGGCGCCAATACAAGCCGACGGTGGATTACCTGATCGGCCAGGGTATTCCGCGTGAGGAGATCGCGCTGCTCTGGAGCTTCAAGATCACCGACCAGCCCATGGTGGTGTTCGAGCCGGCCGCCAGCCCGCCCAAGGTGCCGCTGCCCACCGACTTGGCCATCGATCCCACCACCGGCCTCATCAATGCGCCGGTGGACCCAGCCAGTTCCCCAGCCGAGCAGCAGTTCACCACCGAGTACCTCAACACCCTCTCCGGCTTCCCGTCCGCGACTACGGCGGGTGTGGACATCCTGGGTGGAGATCTCGACCTCGCCACCCTAACGTCCGCCAACGTCCGGGTGAGGGAGCTGTCCCCGTCGAAGGACGGTGACTCTCCGACCACGGTGGCCGCGACCCTCTCCTTCGATCCCGTGAAGAAGCGGCTGGTTGTCACCCCACCGAAAGGCCTGTGGCCGAAGGGCAAGACGTTCGAGGTGGCGGTGATTGGCGGCAGCGAAGGTCTGAAGATGAAGGACGGGCGCGCGCCGATAGGCAGCGCGGTCTGGGCGCTGATTCGCGGCACCGTCCCGCTCACCACCTGCGACGATCTCGCCTCCGCCGACTGCAAGAGCGCGATCACCCTCACGCCGATCGCGCCGGCTGATGCGGTGAGGCTCGAGGGCATCCGCCGGCAGTTCAAGCCGCTGCTCGATCAGCTCGAGTCCGAGGGCTTTCCGCGTGAGAGCGTGTCTCTGGTCTGGACCTTCAGCATCGCGCCGAACCCGGAGGCCTTCTTCGATCCCGCCAACCAGGTAGTGCCACTGCCCAACGACATCATCCGAGTCCCGGGAGAGGGCGGCCAGCCTGCCCACCTGGAGCTCCCGGTCCCGGATAGTGGCACCCCAGCGGCGATCGACCTGATCACGAAGCTGAACACGCTGGATGGCTTCTCCACCACCGCGCCCGTGGTCTCTGAGACCAGCGATCCGCGTGGCGTGCTCGACGAGGGTGAGCTGGACGCGGGCACCCTCGACGCGGGGGTGGGCTTCTTCAAGGTGTCGCCCGGCGGCGACGAGCCCCAGGTGCGCATCTGCATGGGCTGCGCCTCCAGCCCTCTGGGCGATGGAGGGACTCCGAGCTCGCCTCAGCAACTGCAGATCGTGCCGCAGGTGCCACTCGATGAGCAGGCGACGTATGCGGCCTACCTCTCCACGGACCTGCAAGACACCGAGGGGCGGCACCTGATCGCCGATCCCGCCTTCGCGCTCCTGCGCTCGACGACGCCCCTCGTGGATGCGACCGGCAAGACGCTGGTGTCACTGATCAGCGACGATCAGGCCCGCCAGTTGGAGCCGGTGCGGCTCACGATGAAGCCGGTGCTCGACGCGATCGCCGAGCGCGGAATCCCGCGCGGCAAGATGGCGCTGGCGTGGGGCTTCACCACCCAGAGCATCCGCTCCGGAGTCGAGCAGCTCTATGCCCTGCCCGCCTCGCTAGGCAGCGCGCTTCCGGACACGGTGGTGGACCTGAGCAACAAGAACACCGTCTACAAGAGCTCGTTCAACCCCTACCCCTACAACTCGATTGGTAACGTCTACGTCGGCCACCTCTCCATCCCCAATGTGCTGACCGGCCCCGGTGGGACCGCCGACCCCGCCCACCCGCGCATCGAGCAGATCTCCTTCTACCTGACCACGCCGTCCACCGCGGCCCCGGCCTCGGGTTACCCGGTGGTGATCTGGGGACACCCCATCACGGCGTCCAATGTCAGCCTGCTCGCGATGGCGAACTCCCTGGCGGCCGCGGGCAAGGCGCTGATCGCCATCGATCTTCCCTGGCACGGTGAGCGCAGCACTTGCGCGGGCTCCAAGGGCTCCACCGCACTCCCCGCCGCTACCAGCGACAACGACGCCTGCGCCAGCGGCGCCACGTGCAACGAGAACACCGGCAAATGCACGGCGACCAGCGCTGGCTCTGTCTGCATCCCGGGCGGGACGGGAGACTTGCTGTGCCAGGGTCAGAACCAGGGCTTCTGCCTGTCGTCGGGCCGCTGCGAGGGCCCCGCCTTCCTGCTGGACTCCACGACCCACGCGCCGGTGGTCTCGGGTTGGAACTTCATCTCGGCGAACCTGTTCGCGACGCGAGATGCCTTCCGGCAGCACGCGGCGGACCTCGCGCAGTTGGAGCGAGTCATCCAGGCTTCCGGTACCAACAGCCTGAACACGAGGCTGGGTACGGAGAAGCTTGATCCCAACCAGATCCACTACCTGGGCATGAGCCTGGGCGGAATGGTGGGCGCCATCTCCACCTCCGTGTCGCCGAACATCCACCGCGTGGTGCTGAACGCGGCGGGAGCGGACCTCCCCAGCCTGCTGCTGAACGGACTGACGCCCGAGGCTCGCGCCTTCTTCCTCCAACAGGCCGCCGCCAACGGACTGGCCCCCGGCACGCCAGCGTTTGACCAGTTCATCACCGCCATGCAATGGGCGCTGGATCCAGGCGATCCCGCCAACCACGCACCCTTCCTGCTCCAGCGGCCCGGTGTCCCCGTCGACCGAAAGGTGATGGTTCAGTACGTCGAGGGCGATCCGGTGATCCCCAACGCCAACACGCTGCGGATCATCTCCGCGGCGAACCGCTCGGCCAGCGGGCCTCGAGTGGGCGTGGTGGTGAACACCGCTACCTCCGATCAGACCGGCAAGGACCGGCACATCTACCTCATCAACCAGACCTACCCCACTCTGATGAACCAGGCCCAGCAGCAGGTGGTGAACTTCCTGAACACGGGAGTGGTGCCATGAGAGGCATTGCGGCGTTGCTCTCACTCTCCCTGGCGGCGACCGCTCATGCGGCGGGCTTCGCTGTCGACACCCATGGTGGCAAGGCCACCGGGTTGGGTACGGCGATCACTGCGCACATCGATGACCCGTCCGCGGTGTTCTACAACCCGGCCGGACTGCTCCACCTGGAAGGCCTCCAGGTGATGGCTGGCGCCACCCTGATCAACCCCAGCCTGCACATCACCTCCCAGCAGACCGGGACGACGTCCTCCAACCGCTTCGCCATCGTCCCACCGCCTCACGCCTACGTCACCGCGCGAATCTCCGACTCGCTCGCCGCGGGGCTGGGTGTGTTCACCAACTACGGCAGCGCGGAGGAATGGTCTCCCGACTGGGAGTTCCGCTATCGGGCGCTCACCTCGGCGCTGACGACGTTCGACGTCAACCCCGAGGTGGCCTACCGCGTCCACGAGCGCGTGCGCCTGGGCGCCGGCCTTCAGATCGTGCACGCCACGGTGCAGATCGGCCGGAAGCTCAACTTCGTCGACTCGGATGGGCAGGTCACCCTCTCCGGAGCCGCCACCGGGCTTGGCGCCAACGCGGGCCTCCAGGTGGATGTGATCCCGAACCTGCTCTCGGCCGGGCTGGCCTACCGCTCGGGGGTTCGCCTTCCATTCACCGGCTCGGCGCACTTCGAGAATGTTCCGGTCGAGTTCGCCAACATGGTCCGGGATCAGCCGCTGAGCACCAGCATCCGGACCGCGGACACGGTGTTCGCCGGAGTGGCATTCCGCCCGCTGGCGAACCTGACCCTCGCGGCGGACGCGCACTACTACCGGTGGTCCACGATGAAGGCCATCACGGTGGACTTCGAGGATCCATCACTGAGCCAGAACCTCCCCAAGCGCTGGCATGACACGGTGAACTTCCACCTCGGCGGCGAGTACCGCTGGAGCCCCAAGCTGGCGCTGCGGCTGGGTACCGTCTATGACCCCACGCCCAGCCCGCTGGATACGCTGACGCCCGATCTGCCGGATTCGAACCGGCTGAAGGTCACCGCCGGTGTCGGCTATACCGGCGAGCGCTTCCGCGCCGACGCGGGCTACCAGTTGGTGCTGCTGCGCCCTGAGCACAGCACCGCGCCGGGTTACGAGGCCGACTATGCCGGTCGGGCGCACGTGCTGGGATTGAGCGTGGGTTACAAGCTCTAGCGAAGGACACGCGTTCTTCTCAGGGCAGCCATGCAGCCCGCTCGCCCGCTCGCCAGGCAGCTTCTCTGTGCCTCTCTGCTCCATGCCTACCCTTCAGGCATGGCAACACAGCCCGAGGGACACTCCGAAAGCAGCGGCGCGGCCCTGGTCGCCATCGGCGTCTTCAAGTTGGTGAAGGTGGCGCTGCTGGTGGCGCTCGGGGTGATGGCCTTCAAGAGCCAAAAGGAGGACATCCCGGCGCTGGTCATGCACTGGGGAAGCGCCTACACCGGGCCAGCCGTGCAGCGGTTGGTGGCGCTCTTCGCTGGCAAGGTCGCGGAGACGGATCCACGCAAGATGCAGGAGCTGGGCATCGCGGCGTTCGCCTATGCAGCCGTCTTCACGGTCGAGGGTGTGGGGTTGCTCATGCGGCGGCGCTGGGCGGAGTACCTCACCATCGGCGTCACGGCCTCGCTGCTGCCGTTTGAGATCTACGAGTGCATCCACCACTTCACCGCCACCAAGGTGGCCACGCTGGTGGTGAACGTGGCGGTGCTCGTCTATCTCTTCTGGCGCGTGCGCCACCACGAGTCACGCAAGCCCTCCAGACGCCCGCACCACCGGCCCGCGCACGCCTGAGCCTCTCGGGCTTTGTGTTTCGGGCAGTGCACTTTCTTTCGGGAGGACCGATGAGTTCTCCCGCCCGGTGCCGTCTGCCGTCTATAGGGCCAAACCCCTGAGGGAGGCCCAGATGCCAGCGAACCGTTCCCGCAAGATCTTCGTCAACCTGCCCGTCCGAGACCTGAAGCGCTCGATGGAGTTCTTCACCAAGCTCGGCTTCGCGTTCAACCGTCAGTTCACCGACGACAAGGCGGCGTGCATGATCCTCAGCGAGGAGGGGTACGTGATGCTTCTCTCCGAGGAGCGCTTCAAGGACTTCGCCAAGAAGCCGATCAGTGACAGCCGCACCTCGACCGGGGGCATCTTCGCGCTCTCGGCCAGCAGCCGCGCCGAGGTCGACGAGATGGTCAAGACCGCGCTCGCGTCGGGCGGAATGCGCGCGGCCGCCCCCATGGACCACGGCTTCATGTACGGCTGGAGCTTCTTCGATCCCGACGGACACCACTGGGAGGTGATGTGGATGGACCCGGCGGCGATCCAGAAGTGAAGGATCACCCATGATATGGGGCGGGTGCGCACCGACAGAGGGTTTCAGAAGGAGAGCACAGCATGACTCGTTCAGGGCACGTCTCTCCCCACCTGCTGACGGCACTCCGGTGGAGCCCCGCGATTGTCCTCGGAGTTCCCGCGCTCCACCTCGCCGTCAGGTCCGCCACGGGCCATGAGGGGAGCGGGCACCGCGCCTGGTTTCTCCTGGCACTGGGGGCGGCCGAGGCGATTGGTGCCGTCTTCCTCCTCATCCCCGTGTCCCGACGGCTCGCCGCATGGGCGCTGGCGGTCATCCTCCTGATCGCATCGGGGTTTCACGCCCTGGGAGGAGAACTGCCACCGCTGGCCTTCCTGGTGTATTGGGCGGCCATCGCCGTGGTCGCGACGACCTCTCCCCAGGGGCCCGGCAAGGAGTAGAACCGCGCTGAGGCCGCCTCATCTTTGGCCGTCGCGTAGACCAATGGGGTCGCCGCGTCACCCGCCCGGCGACGCCAACAGCGCGGCCACTCGACTGACCATGAAGTCGACGAACCGCTGCGTGAGCTAGGCAGCGGGGCCGCTCCCCAAGCTCACCCGCTCTCGGGAGGACCGAACGGCCTTTCCAGGGCAGGTTTACGTGCCTGCCTTGCCCCTACTCCTGGAGCATCCCTTTCCACCGCATACCCTTCCCCCACGCTGTGAGCCTGCATGGTTGTACAGCACCCTGTCTACATCGTGCGCGAGCTTCAGGGTGCGGGCTGCACGGGATGACCCTGGAGGGGGTGGTCTTCCCTCAACCACCGGGCTCTACTGCGCTCTGACTCCTCGCCTGTGAGAGTGAGTGGAGGAAGATCGGCATGAAGGCTCGTGTTTGCAACCTGCTCGCGTCCCGCGCTACCCGGAACGGAGTAGTGCTGGCGCTCTGGGGACTGCTCGCAGGCTGCGCCACCACCGGAGTGGGACAGCCTGGGGGCGCATCTCCCTCTGCTCGGCGGGCGCGAGTCCTTCTGGCCATGGGCGACGGCTCCGATTCCAGCGGAGAGTCCTCCGGGCAAGCTGTCCAGGGCTACAACGTCCCTGGCAGGACCCCAGACTCGCAAGCGCCCTGGGAGTTCTTCATGGGTAACGCCGCACACCGGCTGATTACCTACATGTACAAAGTGAATCACCCAGAAAGTACGGTCTACTTCAACACCAAGACTCTGGCCACCATTGTGCAGGATTCAAGGGTGGGAGCACCGTCCCGCCTGCAGCAGAACGAACGGGAACTACGCCCGGACATCACTGACATCTCCATGTGGTTTGTCTTTGAAATCAAACCCGCGAACGCGCGAGGCCTTCAAGAAGGGCGCCAGGAGGTGCGGATGTATCTGGCTGCGTTGAACCGGGCTGTGGCGCCCGGCGCGAGTTTCACGGGAGGCACGGAGTTTCAAGGCCAGATCCTGATCCGATTTGCTCGAGGCGAGTACATCTGGCGCCTGGAGTGGCAGACCTCCGAGCCGGGAATCACCCAGTACCGGTGGACTCGCAGTCAGCGGCGCTTCGAGTCCGAGAGAGCGGCCTACGACGACGGGCGGTGGGTGGAACTTACCGTGGAGGAACTGCGACAGTACGGCGGATGGGTGGGACAGGCTGTGGAAGAGATGGTCACTCGCCGCGAGCAGCTCGCCACCGTCAGCGGGGCTGTTGGCGTGGTGATCGACATCATCGGCGAGAGCGCGAGGGTGATCTTCGCGGGAGCGATCCTCGGACGCATGAGTTCAGGCCCGGGCGCCCAGCAGCCACCTACTCAGGGAGGTGGCCAGGTCATCCCGTTCCCAGCGCGTCCTCCGGCCCAGGTGCCCCCGGTGCAACTACCCGCAGCCGCCAACGGCCTGTGACAAGGAGCGTGTAGCCCGCATGTCCTCTGTGCTCCTGTCTCCTCATCGAGCACTCACTTTGGTAGGACGCATGCCATGGAGACTGAACAACCTCGCTCTCTGCATATGCCGACGTTCCTGCATGGCACCTTCACAGCGGTGGCCCGCAAGACTCGGAAGGAGGGCCGCCGATGTGGCGATCAATACCTCCAGAATGGAACCTTCCCTTATCCCCGCGAGATGCTGGAGGTCCCTGCTGGCGAGGTGGTGATTGCTCATGAGGCGGTCGACTTTCTGCGGGAGCGCCCAGCTTGGCGGCTGTACATGGCAACGGGCGTCGCGACCGGTTTGTACGAAACCCTCGATTGGCAGAACACGTTTCAGGTAGGCGATGCCTTCGAGGAGTTCTGCCGAGAAACGGCCTGGGGAGCGCTGCACTTCGCGGTCGCGCAGACAGCGCCACACAGTGCGCAACGTACGGCACTTCGCCTCCGGGCGGTGCTACGCTTCTGGGAGCAGCTCCAGTCTGTGCGCTATCTCTTCACCTCGCCCCAGGCCGCACTCACTCTGGAGGAGGTGATGACCGCCGCCCGCGGTTGGGCCATGGATGCATGGTGCCCCGTGGGAGATGCCTCGGTCCGCGAACGCTTGGAGCAGGCCGCGGAGCGGATGGCGCGGGCTACCAGGGAGGACTGCCTCGAAGCCATCCTCCGGCAGTTGCCTCGGGCGTTCGCGGCAGCACGGGATCTGAAGCACCGGAATCTGCTCACGGACCCAGCACTCCTGCGCCGACGCTTCGCCTCGCTCGAGCCGGCCACGTTCGAGCGGGTGTCGGGGGCGGCCACCCCTGAACTCCTAGGCCAGTTGTACGCGTGGGACCAGCAGCTCGGGAAGCAATAGGAAGCGGGTGTCGCCCATGGGTATAAGGGGCATACCCGCACAGTCGGTCATCATAGCAAGGAGCAAGGGATTGGCCTACCACAGAATCCGCCAGAGCATCATGGGTTTCCCTACTGGCTTGCAAGACCGCCAACAGGCCGCTGGCGCACTGGACACCGTGCGGAAAGTTCAGTGGGGCAACTTGCGCATTTTTCTCTCTGACGCCAGCAATCGCTCTTTGCGAAGCTTCTGTTAGAACGGCTCATGAATACATACATTGCCTGTTGGACGATTCGGGGATTGAAGGAGTGAAGACGTGAATCAAGCTGACGAAGATCTATTCGGCGAGCGAGCATCCGGATGAAGCGACTACGCTCATCGTAGCTACGGCGCCCCGAATAGCCGACCGAGCTAAGAAAAGCTTCGACGTTTGAGTCCACGACCACATATCGCGTCCAGTCGATCCCGTCGACCCAAGGCGCACCCGACGTTAGGTCTGGATTGCTCACAAGAGCGAGAAACATCGAAGCAATTTTAGAACTGACCCTGAATACCTCACAGAGCCTCCTCTTCAGGGCTTCGGCTCGTTCAGCAGGAGAGTGATACGCCTTTGCAACCTGCTCGCGAAGATCCGGCAAGTCACGCGCTCCAATGTCATCAAGCAAAAGCGCGGCAGAGGTGGGGTATTTTCCAAAGTCGCCATACCGCTTCATCAGCGCAGTATGCCGCTTGAGATCTGAGGCATCCCCTCATAAAAGTCCGAGGCTTTCGCGGAAGACGGGCTGTTCGCAGACAAGTTGAGCGAAGCGCTCGAGCAGCGGGAGCAGGCGGTGCTCGGGCATGTTGGGGATGGCTTGGTAATACATGCAGCCCTGGCGGAAGAGCGAGTAGGTGCGACGCTTGACGGTGTTGGCCTTGAGGTAGCGCTCCATGCCCAAGCTCTCGCCAGCCGCGCCCAGCAGCGTCAGCAGGGCGCAAGCCAAGGCGC
>NZ_JBJMQP010000115.1:0-21137 GCF_045802625.1 Hyalangium sp.
CTGGCGCCACGAGGCTCAGTGGAGGCGGCGGGAATCGAAGCCGTGTAGGGGGTAAACCGGCCCGCTCTGAAAAACGGCGCTCCCCTCGGTTTCCCTCTGAAAATCGGCCTCTCGAAGCGTCCACACGCGTCCGCTCGCGTCCGCTCGATTTGGTCCCCTTGGTCCCGCTGCCTGGAAGGGGCGGGGCTCTCATCTAATGGGGCGCGGGGGCCAGGCCCAGCGCGCACCGCGAGCCGACCGTCCGACGTGACCGGCCTGGAGGTGCTCCACGAGCCCAGCGCGCACCACGAGGCCCGCGGCGACGTGGCCCACATCCCGGCCCGCAGCTTGTGGTGGGCCGCTAGACCTCCTCGAATCTCGTGCCCGTGGCGCCCATCTGCTCCAAAGCGGCCTTGATCTCGTCGGAGATGATCAGGGCGACCTCCCACCCTTCAGGACGGAACACCTTGGCGTCGCCCACCTTCGTCTTGTCTATGCGCAAGCGATCAACGCCCATGTATTGCCCGACCTTCTCGGGCACTCCATGCTCTGGCTTCCAGAAACTCACTTCGGACGCCTCTTCGTCGATGCAGCGGATGAGGCGCGTTACCACGAGGACGAGGTACTGATCTGGTTGGCCCTCAATGTCTGCGGGGATCAACTGCACGTCGCTGGGGGCACGCTCCGCCAGCATGGAGGCCACCTTGACGTGGACGACGGGGATCCTGATTCCCGCCTCGGTGAAGTCGAGCGGCCTGCCCGCAATCTCGACGGGGATCCTCAACCTTCCTTCCACGTGCACGGGTGTTCCTCGCTTGAAGTCCCAGTCGTGCACCCTCTGGCCCGAGCCGTCGATAGGCGTATCTAGGTGCCAGCGGTGGGGGATATAGACATCATCAGCAAGATCAAAAAAGCGCTGAGCCATGGGGATGTTCTAGCGTCATTTTCCTAGCGTGACGAGGCGGTTTAGTTCCGTGCCAGGGGTAGAGATCAGTCTGGCGAGTTCATCCAGCGCGGGCAGTAGCCTCGCCCGGCATTCCGCGATGCTGCTACAGTCTCCCAGCGCCTCTCGCAACCGCTCGTAGATGATCTCATGGTAGCGCCGCGGGTGAGGTCCCTTGTGCCCCTTGATTGGGACGATGTTCTCGCGGTCCTTCAGCCGCATCCCCGCCCAGCTTGCGGCGGGCGGATCCCTTGCATCTCTGCCACGCGGCGCGCGGCGGTGATTCCGGCTAGCAACTGCTCACGGCCACGGCTCGTTTTGGCCAGCCGCCGCACTCTGCGCTCTGCGTCCGCCAAGAGCGCGAAAGCATCCCGCGCTCGCTCCGGAAATAGGGCGAGAGCCTGGATATAGAAACAGGCGACCAAGACATGGGTGCGGATATCCGGGAACCCGAGCCGCTTCATACGCATCAGGTGCGGGCCAAAGTCCTTCCAGGGCCGGGCGTCGGCGTATGCCTCAACAAGTATGTCCTTAGTTGAAAGCCGCTGAATCTGTAGCCGCTCGGCAGGCGTCCGCGCTCCTCGTAGACACTTGCGCTCAAAGTCCTTGTGAGCGCGCACGGTCACGTCAAACGGCGCTTCGGCGTAGTTCAGCAGCAGGACGAGAGCGTCCCTTTCCTGCGCGATAGTGTCCCACCATGCTTTCCGGGAGCGACTCACCGCGGGCCTCCGGGGCACTCCTGCCCTTCAATGTCGGCGGGCCATCGGCCAGTCTTCCAGCACTCGTCGTAACAGGACTTGCAGTGAGTAGCCCCGTAGCTGAAGCCGGGTCCACTCCCGGCATCGTTACAGCGTTCGTAGAACTCCAGGCATTGCTTACGCCTCTCGGCCCGTTGATCAGAGTTGAGAGCGCTAGGGGGCAGGTAAGGATTCGGCCGGTTGTCCTTGGGAGGCTCCTTGGGAGGCGTAGCCCCGCAGCGTTCGTACTCGCCTGGGTGCTTCTTGAGGCAGCATGAAACGGTGCTGTCTGTCTGGTTGCACTCCCCAGGGCTTTGCGCGATTGCCCCCCCGGGTGCCCCAGCACGACGCCGATCAGCATGAGAGCGCGTAAGGCACTGCGGGTGCGTTGAAGGGGGCTGTTGCCTCGCATGGGTCCTCTTCAAGGAAAGGGCGCGGTCGGCGGTTACCCGCTCATTCTGGATTTCAGAGAGTGCCATATTTGGGGTGCTTATCTCACCTCTCTTCCCCGACGGAGCCGCTGGCCTCGGAGAGCGCCCCCTCACCCAAGTCCGACCTGCCACCGGCAGCCGCGCCTCCCCCCTGTACGCGGGGCAGCCAGGGGAGCAACGCAATGCGTCGGGAATTCCCTTGGATCTCCGGACGGGAATCGATATATGTCGATTCACCGATATGGACACCCTCTCCCAGTCCTTTCGCGTCCTTGGAGACGCAACACGGCTGCGGATCCTCCGCCTGGTGGCGCAGGCCCCGCTGAACGTGACGGAGCTGGTGTCCCTGGTGGGGGTGGCCCAGTCCTCCGTCTCCCACCACCTGGGCAAGCTCAAGGGGCTCGGCCTCATCCGCGAGGAGCGGCAGGCCGGCTACAGCTATTACTCGCTCGCGCTGGATGGAGAGGACACGCGCTGGCCCCTCATCCGCCTCGCCCAGGAGGCCGATGACGAGGCGGGAGACTCGGCCCGGCTGAAGGATCTGCTGCGCGCTCGCGAGGATCGCCAGGCCCTCAACGAGCGCCTGCTGGAGCCCGGTCAGTCCTGGTCCCTCTGGGCCGGGGCGCTCGCCTCGCTGCTGCCGCCCCTGGATGTGGCGGACTTCGGCTGCGGCACCGGCACGCTGTCGGTGGCCATCGCCCGCTGGGCCCGCCGCGTCTGGGCCATTGATCAGAACGCCGAGGCGCTCGAGCAGGCCAAGGAGCGCGCCTCGCGCGAGGGCCGCACCAACATCCACTTCCTGCGCGAGGACCTGCACCGCCTGTCCCTGCCGAGCGGGGAGAGGGATCTCGTCGTCATCTCCCAGAGCCTGCACCACGTGGAGTCCCCGGCGGCGGTGCTGACGGAGGCCGCGCGGCTGCTCAAGCCGGGCGGCAAGCTGGTGGTGCTGGAGCTGATGCCGCACGAGGAGCGCTGGGTGCTCGAGCGGCTGGGCCATAAGCACCTGGGCTTCGCGCCCGAATTCCTCGAGGCCGCGCTCAAAGAGTCCGGCTTCCAGTCCCTCACCCGCGAGGCCCACGCCCGAGACGGCGCCGGCCCCTTCCGCGTCTTCCTCCTCACCGGAGTCAAACCCGTATGAGCCACCTGTCCGCCCCTCTGCCGCCGCCCGCCGGTGAAAACGGCCGCCGTGTCGAGGCCCTCCGCGCCGCCATGCGCGAGCGCATCCTCGTGCTCGATGGTGCCATGGGCACGCTCATCCAGGCGCAGAACCTCAAGGCCGCGGACTTCGGCGGCGCCGAGTACGAGGGCTGCAACGAGCACCTGGCCCTCACCCGGCCGGACATCATCGAGCGCATCCACGCGGACTACTTCGCCGCCGGCGCGGACGTGACGGAGACGGACACCTTCGGCGGCACGCCGCTGGTGCTGGGCGAGTTCGGCCTGTCGCACAAGGCGTTGGAGATCAACGTCGCGGCCTCGCGGGTGGCGCGCAAGGCCGCCGCCGCCGCCGAGGCGAAGGACGGGCGGATGCGCTGGGTGGCGGGCTCCATCGGCCCCACCACCAAGGCCATCTCGGTGACAGGCGGCATCACCTTCGAGGAGCTGGTGGACACCTTCGCGGTGCAGGCCGAGGGGCTCGCCGTGGGCGGCTCGGACTACCTGCTGGTGGAGACGTGCCAGGACACGCGCAACGTGAAGGCGGCGCTGCTGGGCATCCAGCGGGCGTTCCGGAAGCTGGGCTGGGCGCTGCCGGTGGCGGTGTCGGGCACCATCGAGCCCATGGGCACCATGCTGGCGGGCCAGTCCGTGGAGAGCCTCGCCGCCTCGCTGGAGCACGTGGAGCTGCTCTACCTGGGCCTCAACTGCGCCACCGGCCCCGAGTTCATGACGGACCACCTCCGCTCGCTGGCGGGCATGAGCTCCTTCCCGGTGTCCTGCGTGCCCAACGCGGGCCTGCCGGACGAGAACGGGCACTACCTGGAGTCGCCGGAGATGCTGGCCCGCTCGCTGCGGCGCTTCTGTGAGCAGGGCTGGCTCAACGTGGTGGGCGGCTGTTGCGGCACGCAGATGGGCCACGTCCGCGCCATCGCCGACGCGGTGAAGGGCCTCAAGCCTCGCCACTCCACCGCGCGCCAGCGCTCCACGCTGTCCGGCGTGGACTACCTGGAGGTGAAGGAGGACGAGCGCCCCGTCATCGTCGGCGAGCGCACCAACGTCATCGGCAGCAAGAAGTTCAAGGAGCTCATCGTCGCCGGGCAGTTCGACGACGCCTCGGAGGTGGCCCGCGCCCAGGTGAAGCGCGGCGCCCAGGTCATCGACGTGTGTCTGGCCAACCCGGACCGGGAAGAGCTGGAGGACATGCGCCGCTTCCTGGAGGTGGTCGTCAAGAAGGTGCGCGTGCCGCTGATGATCGACTCGACGGACGAGAAGGTCATCGCCATGGCGCTTACGTACAGCCAGGGCAAGGCCCTCATCAACTCGGTCAACCTGGAGGACGGCGAGGAGCGCTTCGAGAAGGTGGTGCCCCTGGCGCGGCAGTTCGGCGCGGCGCTGGTGGTGGGCTGCATCGACGAGAAGGGCATGGCCGTCACCCGTCAGCGCAAGCTGGAGGTGGCCGAGCGCTCCTTCGAGCTGCTCACGAAGAAGTACGGGATGAAGGCGGAGGACCTGTACTTCGATCCGCTGGTGTTCCCGTGCGCCTCGGGAGATGTGCAGTACACCGGCAGCGCGGTGGAGACGATTGAGGGCGTGCGCGCCATCAAGCAGCGCTTCCCCCAGTGCAAGACGGTGCTGGGCATCTCCAACGTGTCCTTCGGCCTGCCCACCGCGGGCCGCGAGGTGCTCAACTCCGTGTTCCTCTACCACTGCGTCCAGGCGGGCCTGGACATGGCGCTGGTGAACTCGGAGAAGCTGGAGCGCTACCCCTCGCTGCCGCAGGAGGAGCGCAAGCTCGCCGAGGATCTGCTCTACAACCGGGGTACGGATCCGGTGACGCCCTTCGCGGCGCACTTCCGCGAGCGCAAGCCGCAGAAGGCGGCCACCTCCTCGCTGCCGCTGGAGGAGCGGCTGCAGCGCTACATCATCGAGGGCACGCGCGACGGCCTGTTCGCGGATCTGGATCTGGCGCTGGAGAAGTACGCCCCGCTGGAGATCATCAACGGCCCGTTGATGAAGGGCATGGACGAGGTGGGGCGGCTGTTCGGCGCCAACGAGCTGATCGTCGCCGAGGTGCTCCAGAGCGCCGAGTCCATGAAGGCGGCGGTGACGCACTTGGAGCCGAGGATGAGCAAGGCCCAGGCGGCCTCGCGCGGCAAGGTGGTGCTCGCCACGGTGAAGGGCGATGTGCACGACATCGGCAAGAACCTGGTGGAGATCATCCTCGCCAACAACGGCTTCCAGGTGGTGAACCTGGGCATCAAGGTGCCGCCCGAGCAGCTCGTGAAGGCGGTGAAGGAGCACCAGCCGGACATCCTCGGGCTGTCCGGCCTGCTGGTGAAGAGCGCGCACCAGATGGTGGCCACCGCGGAGGACTTGAAGCGCGCGGGCGTGGATCTGCCCATCCTCGTGGGCGGCGCGGCGCTCAGCCGCAACTTCGTGGATAAGCAGATTGCTCCCGCGTACCAGGGCACCGTGGCCTACGCGCAGGACGCCATGAGCGGCCTGGAGCTGGCCAAGCAGATCGTCGATCCGTCCGCCCACCAGAAGCTCAAGGAGGATCTGGCCGCGCGGCGCGTGAAGCTGGCCCAGGAGGTGAAGGAGCGCCCCAAGCCCGTGGCTCCCGTGGCGCCCGCTCAGCGCAGCAAGGAGGTCCAGGTGCTGGCGCAGGTGCCGGCCGTGCCGGACTACGAGCGCCACGTGCTGACGAACACGCCGCTGGACCACATCTGGAAGTTCATCAACCCCGTCATGCTCTACGGGCGCCACCTGGGCCTGCGCACCGCGTCTCGCGCGCTGGGCACTCCGGCCGAGGCGGAGCTGGCGAAGACGGAGGAGGGGCGCAAGGCGCTGGAGCTGAAGGCGGAGGTGGAGCAGATCAAGAACTTCCTGCGCGACGGGGTGATGCACGCGCGCGCCGTGTTCCAGTGGTTCAAGGCGGGCAGCGAGGGCAACCGCGTGCTGCTCTTCGACGGGCGCACCGGCGAGCAGAAGGTGGCGTTCGAGTTCCCTCGCCAGGAGAAGGAAGAGGGGCTGTGTCTGGCGGACTACGTGCTGCCGCTGGAGGGTGGGGCGCCGCGCGACAACCTGGCCATGTTCGTCACCACGGCGGGCTCCGGCATCCGCGAGCTGGCCGAGCGGTTCAAGGCCAAGGGTGAGTTCCTCAAGATGCACGCGGTGCAGGCGCTGGCGCTGGAGACGGCCGAGGGCTACGCGGAGCTGCTGCACACGCAGATCCGCAGCATGTGGGGCTTCCCGGACAAGCCGGACATCACGATGCTGGAGCGCTTCCGCGCGGAGTACCAGGGCAAGCGCTACTCGTTCGGCTACCCGGCGTGCCCGCGGCTGGAGGATCAGGCGCTGCTGTTCGCCGCGCTGCGTCCAGAGGAGATCGGCGTGCAGCTCACCGATGGTTGCATGATGGAGCCGGAGGCCTCCGTATCCGCCGTGGTCTTCCATCATCCTCAGGCGCACTACTTCTCGGTGACGTAGAGTGGAGGCTCTATGAGCGCGCCGATCATCCGCCGTGCCGTTCAGCTCCTGCCCGCCTGCGCCAGCACGGGCATTGGCAGCATGCCCCACACCCAGGTGGAGCTGGGGCTCCAGGCCGCGCTGGCCATGGATATTCCATTCCTCCCCCAGCTGCCGATGCACCACCCCTCCGAGTACATGATCCCCTCGGCCCTCGAGGGGCTGCCGGGCCTGAGCTACGACGAGGACGGCATGTGCACGGTGGACCTGGCCCAGTGGAATGCTGGGCGCCAGGCCTTCGAGGCCCGGCTGGATGGGGCGCTGTCCTCCGGGCGGCTCGAGGACTTCGAGCCCACCTCCGAGGGCTGCCGGGCGTGGCGGCCCTTCCTGTGGGAGGTGGAGAACCGGAAGCTGATGCTCGCCAAGGCGCAGATCGCCGGGCCCTTCACGGTGCTCTCGGTGGCGCGCACCAGCGACGGCGTCCCCGTGCTGGAGACGCCGGGCCTGGACCAGGCCCTGTACCGGCTGGTGATGGCGCGCTCGCTGGCGATGGTGAAGGCGCTGCGGCGCACGGGCGCCACGCCCCTGTTCTTCCTGGATGAGCCGGGGTTGTTCGCTTTCCAGCGCAACCAGCCGCGCCACCTGCTGGCGCTGCAGGAGATGAAGCTGCTCATCCTGGCGCTGCAGCGCGAGGGCGCCCTGGTGGGCCTGCACTGCTGCGGCAACACGGACTGGGCGGCGCTGCTGGACACCCAGCCGGATCTGCTGTCGCTGGACGTGCGCCTGTCCCTGGATGCGGTGCTCGAGGAGACGGAGGCGCTGGCACGCTTCCTGGCCTCCGGCGCGACGCTGAGCCTGGGGGTCGTCCCCACGGATCTCACGTCCACGTATGACGTGGTGGAGCTGACGGACTCGGTGGAGGCCTCGCTCAAGGCGGCCCTGCCCAAGGGGCGCAGCCTCACGCAGGTGCTGGCCCACTCGCTGCTCACGCCCGCGTGCGGGCTGGCCATGCGCTCGGTGCAGGATGCCGAGCGCATCCTCGAGGAGCTGCGGACCGCGCAGCGGCGTCTGCACGAGACGCTCGACACCGAGCGCGGCCCCGAGTTCTACGTCATCTGAGTCCGGTTACTGCCGCCCCAGGCGCAGCTCGCGCTCGGCCTGGTGCCAGTCCTGCTCCGGGTTGCCGGGCTGGCCACCGCGCGCGAGGAAGATCTCGTAGGCGCGGCGGGCGATCTGCTCGTGGGTCGGGCCGGTGCGCGCCGTGTTCTGGGACTGAGCCTGGTTCTGCGTGGGCGCGCTGGGAGCCTTCGCGGTCTCCGTCTCAGCCGGGGTCGTGGTCTTGGCGTTGTTGCGAGCCATGGATGCTCCTGAGAGAGGGGGGAAAACAGCCGCAGCACCATCGGGTAAACCCTGGGGCTCTTGGAACCGGACGCGAGTGCAGGCGTTATGGTGTGAACAGGACACTCCACGCAGTGTCCACCGAGCCACACTCGGCAGGTTGGCTACCAGTCAGCCGAGGAGGCCGGAAGCGAGTGAGGTCACTTCTTCCCCAGCCAGTACGCGGGGCGCCGCGAGCGCATCGCCGCCTCCAGGAACTCCGAGAAGGAATGTGCGACGGGCCCGCAGTACTCCGGGTTCGGCCATGCCTCATGGTAGCCGTCCATGAGTGGGTAGCGGCCATTGTCCTGTCGGCTCACATCCACCAGGACGTAATCCCCGTCCTGTACGTCGCAGAGGGTGTACATCGAGGCGGGACCGTGCTCGTCATCGTCGTTTCGCTCTCCAAAGATGGCCACCCGCGCCCGGACGATCTCTGACAGGGGGAGAATCTGGTACGGCGAATCTGGCAACCGCTCAATCAACTCCGCCCCGTTGCAGTGCAGGTAGAAGGCTCGTAGCTCTGGGTCCAGCCGCCACCCCACCCGCCGCTCGAACCGCTCGATCTCTTCGGGAGTAGCGGGGGGATATGGGAAGTGCTCGCGGGAGACCTCCTCGAGCAAGCTGCTCATGGGGGTGGCCATCGTCAGTTGTCCGTGTAGGGCAGGTTGGGACCTACTGTATTCCAGGGCGTATTGCCGGCGTAGCAGGCGGGGTACTGCTCGGTGAACACATCATGGACGTCCGGCTGCACGGGGAAGATGTTGTTGGGGTCCACTGGGTCGCCGCCATGCCAGAGGTCCCTGGAGTGGTGGCCGGGCCATGCCTTGCCTTGCTCGACGGGCCACTCTCCAAACCGCTCACTCCAGCTTTTTCGGAAGGACTTCATCGCGTTCTTCCACTCCTGACGTGCGGCCTCATTCTCCGCCCTCGTCCGCGTGGGATAGTTGCAGCAGCAGTGATAGATGCCGTAACGGCTGCCGGCCTCGACGGGGACGGGCAAGAGGATGAGGCGTCCCTCCCAGTCGAACTTGAGATCGGCCAGCCACATGCAGCCCATGAGCGGGTAGCCCTCGCCAGCGCACTCCAGTTGGCACTGGTTCATGAACTCCCGACGGCACTGCCAGGGTCCGTAGAAGAGGGTCGTCTTCATCCGCCCGCCCGGCACCGCGAGCCAGGGCAGCTCCTTCTTCACAGCGGGCTTGGCCCCGGGTGATGGTGTGGGGGTGACCCCGAGGGGACCTCTTGCGCCGTTGGTTGAGCCGCAACTGGCGAGGATCATCAGCAGGACCACCGTCCAGCCCCAATTCATGGGAATGCCCCTGGTGATGGCCGCCCCTGATGAGTAGCCGAAGCCGAGGGGATACCTGATGGGGCTGACAGCCTTGAAGTTCATGCGTGATCAACCACCGAGCACTCCAGCCTCGAGCGCGGCGTCGAGCGCCCGCTGCATGGCGGTGCTCATGCCCAGGCCCTCGGCCTGCGCGGGCGTGCACCAGCGCAGCTCGTGAAAGGCGGGGGCCCGGGAGGGTCGCTGGCGGCCGACCACGCGCAGCAGCCGCAGGGTGAGGGCGCGGTGGGTGAGCTGGCGCTGGTTGACCAGTGCACGGACATGGTCTACTACGGACATGGTTTGCTAGAGACTCTCCGAGTAGGAGTGAAGCGTCCACTCGCAGGGACTTCTCTTCTATCGGGAAAAGATCGACGGCTTTGGGCTCCCGGATTTCTTCAAGAAGGGCTTCGGGAAGGATCGACGCCTAGGGGGGGCATGTCCGCGTTGCTGGAGAAGGACTTCGAGACGCCTACCCGCGAGAGCGACGCTCTGCATCGCCGCCCTCGGATATGACGTCCGGCAAAAATGTTCTTTGCGCCGAACCCGGCGAAACATTAAGGCGTGGGTTGTAGTCTAAACGAAGGTAGCGAAATGAGCATGCCTAGTCATAAAGCAACCAAAACAATTGCCGAACTCCAACAGGAAACGATCCGTCTCCTAGAAGCCGCAGAGGACCTGTTGCGACAAGGTGAGGCTTGGCTCAACAAGGCAGATTATTACCACCGACTTCGTGCCATTGTTGGAGCTGAGCGTCGAAAAGTTACTGCTCTGGAGCTGCGGCTATCGATTGTCGCTCCCATGAAGGCAGGTAAGTCAACGATTGTTAACGCGATTTTGGGAGCTGGTGTGTTGCCGACTCGAAACTCGGCGATGACCAGTATTCCAACAGAGATAACTGATGACCCTAAATGCACCGAACCTGAGTTGACGATCCCTGAAACCACTCTTGAGCGATTCAAGAGTTTGTGGCAACGGCTTAATCAGGTAGTCATTAGGCGAGGGCCTGATGCGAGTCAGGAGGCTGTATCTGAAAATCCTGAGTTGCAGTCGTTGATCGCACAACTTGGCGCGAGCGCAGAACCTCCTTTTGAACTGCGCGTGTCCGGTATCCAGGTGATTCAGACTACACTGTTACGCCTGAATGATCTCTTCCGCGTGGCAGCGCTTCTCGAAGGCAAGAATTCGCTTGAGGGCATAAAAGACTTCGAACTTCCTCGGCTGAAAGCAGGCTTTCTGCGGTCGTCTTCAATAGCGGCAGTCCAGCACGGCACACTCGTAATTGTTGATACACCAGGCCCCAATGAGGCTCGACAGCATCATCTTCTGGAACAAGTCGTGGCAGAGCAGTTAGAGCACACATCGCTCGTGTTGCTTGTGCTTGATTTTACCCAGCTCAACACCCAAGCCGCAGAATTCGTGAGCAAAGAGGTGCAGGCTGTTGCTCGAATTGTCGGTGAGGATAGTATATTTGTTATTGTTAACAAGATTGACGAGCGTGACGACAAAGGCATGACGAGCGAGCAGGTCCGCCAGTTCGTTGCTGGTCATTTAAGTTTGAAGAAGCCAGTTCCAGAAGAGCGGATTTTCGAAATTTCGGCAAAACGAGCATTCCGAGCTGCTGATTTTCTGCGTGAGTATGAGCAGAGGCTTGGTGAACACGATGAGAATGTGCGCTCATGGTCTACGGCGGTCTCGTTGGCTCCACTAGTATTTGGTGCAACCCAGTGGGAAGAAGATCTTGCAGAGACGTCTGGTGAGGAACTTGCTAAGCGTGCACGCAGGCTTTGGGGGCGCTCGGGGTTCGACGCTTTTCTTGCTCAAGCAATTGAGAGGCTCCTTGCAGAAGTTGCACCGAGAGCGCTCCATGTTGCGCTTTCCGTAACTCGTGCCCATCTTACAACTCTTCGCAATGATGCACGTATGCGTCACAAGGCGATTCGAGCTAGTACTACAACGGTTGAGAGCGAACTCGCAAACCTTGATCAAGAACTTCGAGGGCTCGAAGATAGTAGACGTAGTATTGATAAGCGCATTCAAGAAGTCGAAAAAGATTTGCGTAAGCATCTCAAGATCTTTCGGGGGAGACTTCAGCCTATCATCGAGGAGGACGTCCGCCTCGTCTTCAAAGAAAAAGAGGACATTGAAGCCTCGCCCATCCAGGGGTTCTTGAAACGAGGCAAGCGCTTTGTTGCCAAGAAATTAGGAGACCCGCTTGGTGGTGTCTCTCGAGTTGTTGAGTTTGAAACCCTTGCTGATGCTCAAGATTTCGCGAACTATGCCGTTGAAGTTGCGGTGAGCAGGATCCGCCCGCAGATTGAAAATGCTCTTGAGGTGACCAATCGCCGTGTTGAAATTACACGGCGCGAGTTTGAACAAGTGCTCGCGACGGAAACGCGCCCCATTCTTCAGCGCGCGGCAGAGAGGGTAAAGCGCCAATTTGACGTGACCCTTGAGTTTCCACGTCCGAAGCTTGCCAACCCGCTTGAGAAGATTAGTCTCGCTAAGCGAGTGACAAAGGTCAGGCAAGGTGGAGTGGAACTCCGAACCCGGTATGAACGGCGATGGTATACCCTCTTTCTATGGGAACATGAAGTAAATGAGCCGGTAAAAGTGGAAGATAAATACACTGTTTCCCTTGATGAGGTCGCTTTTCATGTGAAGCAAGCTGTACATCAAAGCGTAGAGGAACTTGCCACGGGATTTGATGATTTTCTTGCGACCGACTTTAAAGAAGGTATTGATGAATATTTTAGAGGGCTGCGAGAGTACTTCCAGTTTTATCGACGAGCATTGGAGGAGGCGGCTCAAGCTCAGCGTATGTCTCTTGAGCAACGCGATACTGCATTGAGCCACCTCGACATGTTGGACGACGGGAGTTCGCACATGCTCGATGCGCTTAATGTGCTAGAATCTTCCATTGGGGAATTGTTTGGCGGTGAGATTTCCAACGGTGAAGAGGTGCCCATGCCCGATAGCGTGGACTTGTTTATTTCCTATTCTCATGCAGATGAGGCGTTTCGGAAGGAACTTGAGAAGCACCTGTCATCTCTCAGGCGAGACGGATTGATACATCTTTGGCATGATCGGGAGATACTCCCAGGGCAGACATGGGCTGATGAAATTGACCGGCATCTTGAATCAGCTCACGTCATTCTACTGCTCATCAGCGCCGACTTCATTGCGTCAGACTATTGCTATGCTACAGAGATGAAGCGTGCGTTGGAGCGTCATGCGGATGGCACTGCAGTGGTGGTTCCCATTGTCCTGCGCTCGTGTGAATGGCACACAGCTCCTTTTAGCAAGCTCCAAGCTCTACCGAAAGATGGTAAGGCTATAGCTTCATGGACTGATCGCGATGAGGCGTTCACTGATGTTGCAAGAGGACTCCGAAGAGTGATTACTCACATGCAGAAAGTGAGAAAAGGAGGGTGAGAGTAACAGTCGGGCTGTTGCCAAGCCCAGTGCAAGATCACTCATTATTCTGAGACTTAAGGGGCTTATGCCCTCCGGCAATCAAGCCATGCTAAAGGCCGCTGTGGGCACGCTAAAGCTCATGCGTGATCAACCACCGAGCACTCCAGCCTCGAGCGCGGCGTCGAGCGCCCGCTGCATGGCGGTGCTCATGCCCAGGCCCTCGGCCTGCGCGGGCGTGCACCAACGCAGCTCGTGAAAGGCGGGGGCCCGGGAGGGACGCTGGGGGCCGGCCACGCGCAGCAGCCGCAAGGTGAGGGCGCGGTGGGTGAGCTGGCGCTGCACCGTCCCGAGCGCGCCCTTCGCGGTGACGGCCACTCCGAGCGCCTCCGAGAGCCGCGTGGCGGCGGTGGCGTCCGGCATGTCCGGCTCCACCTCCGTGGCGGGCAGCTCCCACAGTCCGCCGAAGAGCCCCTTCTCCGCGCGCCGGGCGAAGAGCAGGGTGTCCTCATGCGGCCACACGGCGAGCGCGAGCGTCAGGCGCTTGGGCTCGGCGCGCACCTTGGCCGGAGGCAGCTCGTCCACCCGGCCATGGCGCAAGGCCATGCACGCGCCGCGCACGGGGCACAGCAGGCACAGGGGGCTCTCCGGCCGGCACACCGTGGCCCCGTGCTCCATGAGGGCCTGGTTGAGATCTCCCGGCCGCTCGCCTTGCACCAGCGCGCCGGCCAGCTCCCACAGGCGGGCCTCGCGAGCCCGGTCACCCGGCGCCCCCTCCACCTCGAAGAGCCGCGAGAGGACCCGCGCCACGTTGCCATCCACCAGCGGCTCCTGCTCTCCGAAGGCGATGGAGGCCACGGCCCCCGCCGTGTAGCGGCCGAAGCCGGGCAGGGTGAGCAACTGCTCCGCGGAGGAAGGCAGCCGGCCCTCGAAGCGAGCCACCACCTCCTGGGCGGCGCGGTGCAGGTTGCGAGCGCGCGAGTAGTACCCCAGCCCCCGCCACGCCGCGAGCACGTCATCCAGCGGCGCCGAGGCCAACGCCTCCACCGTGGGAAAGCGCGCGAGGAACCGCTCCCAGTAGGGGATGACGGTGGCCACCTGGGTCTGCTGGAGCATCACCTCGCTCAGCCAGATGGCGTACGGATCCTTCGTGCGGCGCCAGGGCAGATCCCTCCGCTGGCGGTCGTACCAGGCCAGCAGGGGCGCGCGAATGGCCTCGAGCCGCCCTGCCTCGGGCAGCTCTGGAGCCTGTGCCGCGGATGCACGCTTCCTCATGGTGCCGGACGCCTCGCCATCCTGTGGATTGAGGGCATGGTGACACTCACCTTACCTGGGCGGTAGGCCGTCGCGCATCTCCTTCAGCATGTCGGGTTCGCCCGCTCGCTGGGGGATCAGCGAGGCTGTGGGAGAGGCGCTTGAGGCAGATCGCCCAGATCGAGCACCTCGCCCTCATGGAGCGTGAAGGGGATGTGCGGCCCCCTGTCCTGGCTCAGCACATGGGGGCCGGGCTCGAGGGCGATGAGCTCGAAGCGTCCATCCTTCGAGGCATAGCCGCTGCGCATGCTCTCGGTTCCGTTGTCCACGCGCACCCACGCGCTGCGGGGCTCACCGGTGGCGGACAGGAGCCTCCCGGTGACTTGGCCGAGCGTGCCCACGGAGAGCTCCACGTTCCCGGTCTGGCCGGGCTCGGTTTGCACCACCGCCTTGCCAGAGCGGCCATCGGAGGTCCGCACCCATAGCTCGAGGAGCCCCACCGGAAGATCGACCAGCTCGAAGGTGTCCCCGGCGAAGGGGGTTTCGTTCCTCAGGTGGGAATAGGCGTTGTCCTTTCGTTCGAGGTGCAGGGTGAAGCCCTGGACCGCGGGCCCCCGCGCCGCGCTCACCCGGCCTCGCAAGGCCGCCGCCTTCAGCAGGCGCACGACGACGTTCGTGCTGCCCGCGTGCACGCCGGAGAGCTGGACCTCTTCCGCATCATCCCTGGCGCGAAGGTCGGCCAGAGCGCCGAGGCTCTCCCGGGATGTCGTGATCGTGAAGTGGCCTTGGCCATCAGCGGTGGCGGTGGAGTACACACTGTCGCCGACGAGGGACACCGAGGCGCCCGCGGCGGGCTCGCCCCGGGAGTTCAGGACGACGCCCGAGGTCTCCGTCACCGAGTCTGGAACGGTGAGGCGCACCTGAGACACCTTGCCCGCATCAACGGTGAGGTGCTGCTCGGGCCCTGGGTCACCCGTGTCGGCGTACAGGGCCTTGATCGTATAGGCGCCGGGCAGGAGCTTGAGGGTGAACTGGCCCGTGTCATTCACGTTCCTCGAGGCCAGCTCGGTCAGGCCGGAGGCGGTGGTGGCGGAGGCGGCAACCCGGATGGGGTAGTGGGGCAGGCCTCCGCTGGCGAGCTGCACGCTTCCCTGCACCTCGCCCGGAACGTCGGAGAAGGCGAAGTCGGCGTGAGCCGTCTCCCCTTCGCCGAGGGTGAGCTCCCGCACGAGCGGCTTTGCCTCCGAGGGACCGCGGCCCGTGGTGGCCCACCGGGCTTCGATGCGATAGCTCCCCGGGTTCAGCCCCAGCACCTCGTAATAGCCGTCCTCGTCGGACGCGGCCCAGTAGTTCAGATGGTCCCCGGCGGAGCCTCCGAGCAGCACCGCGGTGACGGAGGAGGCTGCCGCGGGATGGCCCAGGCCATCCGTCAAGCGTCCCTCCACCATGCCCTGCTGGGTGACGGGCAGCTCCACCACGAGCTCCTTTCCCGCCTCGACGCGCACTTCGTCGCGCTGGGTCTGCTGCTGGCCCGCGGAGAACAGGCTGAGCGTGTACGCTCCCGTCGGGATGTGCTCCAGGCGGAAGGTGCCTTGGTCATCCAGCACCGTGGAGGTTCTCCAGCCCGAGTCCCCCTGGCTGAGCGAGACGAGCCCATGGGCGATCGGCGCCTGGCTCACCCGCAGGAAGGCCCTGCCCGAGATGCTGCCCGAGGGGCTCAGCCGGATGAGCAGTCCATCGACCAGACCGCCTCGAACGACCGTGACCGCGCCCGGGTGCACCCCCGCCTGATCTCCCGCCTGCGCCATGAGGGTGTAGGTGCCCTCCTCGACCTCGATGGAGAAGTGCCCCTTGGCATCCGTCACCGGAAGGGGCTCCTCCTCCGAGGCGCTCCGCGAGCCTACCCACACCTGGGCGCCAGCGACGGGGGCTCCCGTCTGATCGACGACCTGCCCTTCGAGGTGGCTGGTGCCTTCGAGCTCGATCGTCACGGGCTCCGGCCGAGGCACCTCGACCTCCGTCGCTTTCGAGGTGTGCCCGGGCGCCTCCACCGTGATCAGGTACGTCCCGGTGGCGAGCTCCTCCACGCGGAACATGCCCCGTGCGTCGCTGGTGGCGGAGGTCGCCTCGATGACGGTCTCGGCCTCCTCGATCGAGAAGTTCGACATCGGCTCGAGGGTCACCTTGGCCTGGGCGATGGGCTCCTGCGAGTCCTTGTCCACGACACGGCCGCTCACGGCGGTGCCGGGCTGAAGCTGGATCCGGGCCAGCGCGGGGGGGCCTCCGTCGCTCTCCTCGATCTTCAGCACCGAGGGGGCGAACCCCCGGGCCCGCGCCGCGAGCAGGTAGGTTCCCGGCGCGCACCACGCCTGGCCCCGGCCGTCTGGCCCGACGTCCAGCGGCTTCAGCTCCATGTAAATCTCGTCATCATCGCGGCGGACCGCCGTCACGTGAGCGCCGGGAACGGGCGCACCACGGGCGGTCACCTCCACCGAGATGCAGGGGCCGGTGCCTTCCGCCTCGTCCAGGAGCTCCTCTTCTTCCACCCCGCCGTCCTCAGGCTCCTCCGAGTCCTCACCGGGAGCCTTCGCCGTGAGCTCTGGAGCGCGAGGGCTCGGGGCGACGGAGGAGACAGGTGGAGCGTGCGCGCCAGCCGAGCTGGGAGCAGACGACTCCCCAGGTGCGGCGCGCAGGATCCACCACGCCCCGGGGAGGGCGAGGAGGACCGCGAGCAGGATGAACCGCATCGGCCGGGACACCGCGCCAGTGTAGCGCTCCTGGAGCGCGGGTGGCGGTGGCCCGAGGCCCAGCCCGGCGGTGGCGAACGGTTACTTCTTGCTGGAGCGGCCCCCGCTGCTGCGCTTTCCACCCTTGCGGCTGGCGGACTTGCCGGCGTTGGCGATCTTCGCGGCGCGGGCCTTGGGCATGCCCTTGCGCTTGAGGGCCTTGTACCGGCGCGGGTTCTTGGTCTTGGCGCCACCCTTGCGGCTGCTGCTGCTCTGGCTGGTGCTCTTGCCGCGGCTGCTGGTGCTCTTGCTGCGGCTGCTGGTCTTGCTCCGGGTCGAAGCCATGTTCTCTCCTGTCGCCGAAAACTGCCCGAAAGTGGGCAGCGTTCGCCCGGAAGCTAGGCAGCCTTATGGTGGGCGGAAGTCCCCCCGTGGGGGCGAGTGTCAGGCAGCGATCGTTCCGCGTGGTAGAGCGGCTCGATGACCGGACGCTGCTTGGGCTCGTGCTGTGAGCTGGGAGGGATCGCCAACCAGCAGGGCAAGGACTGGCTGCGGGGGCTCTCGAACTTCCAGCCTGGGGACTTCCATGTGCCGCTGCTGCACCTCTACCAGCCAGGAGACGAGGTGGTGGTGCCTGACTTCGAGCTCGTGCGTTCCCTGCGAGGAGCAGACCGATGGCTGGTCCGCGTCGAGGGCCTTCGTCACTTCGACTTCACCAGCCTGGGCGCCGCGGCAGGAATCGCCCCCGAGCTGGCTCCGCCAGAGCGCGTCCCCGCGATCGTGAAGGGCTGGGCCTCCACCGTGTACCTGACGCGCCGCTTCCTCGACGCATCTGTGCGGGACGAGGCCGGAGGACTCGAGGACCTGAAGGCTTCCCCTGAACCTCCGAAGGCAAGCGCTGTACCCGGTTCGCGCCAGACGCTCCCTATACGTGCCAGCCGGACTTGTGACAGACACTCGTACACGCCCTGAGTCAGAGCGAGTACCGCGCTCCGCCGGGCTCACCGGCCCTTCTTGGGCGCCCGCGTGCTGGCCTGGATGACCGAGTGCTGCGCCATCCAGTCGCTGATCTCCTTCGCGTTCTCGGTCTCTTGGACGCTGGCGAACGCGTCGCGCCCCTTCTGGGCGGTGGCCAGCACCTCGGAGCCCTTGCGCCCCAGCGAGTCCATGGCCCGCGCCAGCCCGAAGTACGCATCGCCCTGGGTCCTTGGGTCGTGGGTGATGGTCAGCACGCGCTCGAAGAGCGGGAGCGCCTTCGCCGATTCCCCCAGCTCCAGATACGCCAGCGCCAGGCCCAGCGCCGAGTAGCCCACCGTCTCGTGGTCCTTGCCGAGCCGCTTCTCCTTGATGTCCAGCGCCTTCTGATACGGCTCCAGGGCCTCGTGGAACTTCTTGCCCATGAGGTAGACCTGCCCCACCACGTCATAGGCGTCCCCCGTCTCCGAGTGCTCCGGGCCAAAGGCGGCGATGTGAATCTCCAGCGAGTGCTTCGCGCTGGCCTCCGCCTTCTCGAAGTCCTTCAGGCGGAGCTGCGCCTGGGCCAGCCCATAGTAGAGGTAGCCGACGAGCGGGTGGCTCGGTCCGCTCACGCGCTCGCGGATGGCGATCGCCTCGGTGATGGCGCGCACCGCCTCCTGGAACTGGCCCTCTTGCCGGTAGGCGTTGCCCATGTTGCCCAGGATGTTGGCGCGCCGGACATGATCCGGACCCAGCGCGTGCTCGGTGAGCTGCAGCGCCCGCTGCAACGCCGCCAGCGCCTCCTTGTTCTTCTCCTGCCGCACGTAGGTGACGCCCAGGTAGTTGTACACCTCGCCCTCGAGCTCCTCGTGGCCACCCATGCGCACGATCGCGGCCTTGGCGAACTCGCTCCACCGCAGCGCCTCGTCCAGCCGCTTCGGATCGAAGCCGATCGCGAACACGAGCGTGGCGGCCGCGCGGGTCAGCACGATGTCATCGTGCGAGGCCAGGGCCGCCCACAGCGCCTGGGTGAGGTGGCGCTCGCCCTCCACGGGCTCGCCGGTGCGGGCCTCCACCGTGCCCTCGAAGAGCAGCGCCTCGGCCTGCAGCGGGCGGTACCCGAGCGTCTCCGCCGCCTTCACCGCCGGCACCGCCACCTCCTTGGCCTGCTTGTACCGCCCGGCGTCCGCCAGCGCCTTGATCTGCGCCACCTGGCTGGAGATCCGTTCGATCTCCTTTCGGGCCTCGGGCGAGTCGGGCGGGGACTCCACCTGGCTCAGGGTCGCGACGTCGGCGCAGCCCTGCAGCGAGGGCAGCAGCGACACCGTGTCCGTCGCCTTCTGCACCACCTCGGCGTCCGCGGAGGCCAGCACCCCCGTGACGGCCTTCACGTCCTTCAGCCGCCGCTCGAGGCACACCACGCGCCGCGACAGGAGCTCCTCTGTCTGCTCGCCACGGATCCGGGTGGCGCGGCAGGCCTCGGTGCTCGCCTCGACCCAGCGGCCCGTGTAGCCGTCCAGCATCCGCGTCACCCGGGCGGCCACGTCCGCCGCCTGCGGATTGCCCGTGGCCATCAGCGCGTCCGTCACCTGCTTGCGGGCCGCGTCATCCCAGAGGCCCGCCAGCTTCTGCTCCGCGCCCGTGCACACCAGCGCCTGCTGAGCCGCGGCCCGGTGCGCGTACCACGCATAGCCGCCGAAGGCCGCGAGCACCACCAGGGCCGCGGCGCTCGTCGCCTGCCGGATCGTCCGCGGCCGGTACTCGAGCTGCCCCAGCAGCGCCTCCATGGAGGGGTAGCGGTCCTTCGGATCCGGAGAGAGCCCGCGCAGGATGGCCTTGCGGATGAAGGCCGGCACCTTCACCTCGCGCGGCGGCTCGAAGGCGCCCGTGCTCGGATGGACGGGGCGCGCCGCCTCGCCGGTGCGCTGGCTCGGCCGCGAGGTGCCCTTGTGCGAGGAGATCGGGCTGTAGTCTCCGTCCTTCGCCCCCGAGCGCTGGCGATCGAACGGCCACACGCCGAAGAGCGCCCAGTACAGCGCCACGCAGAAGCTGAACTGGTCCGCGCGAGCGTCGGGCGCATCGCCGCGCCGCTGCTCGGGGGACATGTACATGAGCGTGCCCACGGCGTGGCCTTCCTGCGTGAGCTGGGCCAGCTCCGGGCTCTCGTCCACGGGGGCGCCCGCGGGCAGCGCGGCCCGAGGCGGCTCGGCGCCTTCCTCGGCCAGCCGGGCCAGGCCGAAGTCCGTGACGCGGATGCGCCCATCCTTGCCGATCAGCACGTTGTCCGGCTTGAAGTCGCGGTGGACCAGCCCCGCCGAGTGGGCCCCCTCCAGCCCTCGGCCCGCCGCCAGGAACGTGTCGAGCACCTCGCGCCAGCTATGTGTCTTCTCCTTGATCCACTTCTTCAGCGTGGTGCCGTCCACGAACTCCATGGCGACGAACACGCCCTCGCCCACGGTGCCCACGTCGTAGACGGAGATGACGTGCGGGTGGGTGACGCGCGCCATGGCCTGGGCCTCGCGCAGCAGGCGCGCCTGGCCCACCGTGCGCCCCTCGGCGTGCTGCTTGTCCGTGCGCAGCAGCTTGATGGCCACGCGGCGGCCGAGATCCGGATCCCACGCCGCGAACACGGTGCCCATGCCGCCCTGGCCCACGCGCTCGAGGATGAGGTAGCGGCCCACCTGCTCGCCGCGCTCGGGAGGACGCCCCTCCTTGACCCACTGCGGCGTGGGGGCCTCTGGGGGAGCCGTGGAGGCACTGGCCGGCGCCGCGAAGGCCACCCCGGTGGCATAGCTCGCCTCCTGATCCGGGAGCACGTCGGTGGAGCCCCCTTCCTCGGACAGCCGCTGCGCGCAGCTCTGGCACGTGGCGAGGTGCCGCTCCGCCTCGGCGGCGCGCTCGGGCGCGAGCTGGCCGCGAAGGAAACGGGTGATGTCGGCTGCGTCGAGGTGCTCCATGGGCGGCGCTTCCCTGTCCTGAGATGAAGGGGATGGTCCTCCATTATCGCCCGGTGGCCGCGAAAGGACTCCAGGGGGAGATAAAACCCAGCAAATCCAATGGGTTGGGACATGAAAACCTCATGAGGCAACTTTTTCCTCTCAGAGTCTGAAAACCTAGATAACGCTGTCCCGTCCGACCGAGATCGAGGCTCCCCGCCATGAGCAGCCTGAAAATCGAAACCCCGCGAGTTTCCCTGCCGGTCCGCACTCCCGCGCAGCAGAGCGCTCCCGCCACGGCTTCCCCGGGGATCGTCCCCCCGGCGCGCACGGCCCCGAAGGCGGATGGTTTCGAGAAGAAGCGCCTGCCGGTGGCCGGCAGCGGAGGCTCTGTGTTCGGTACCTCCAGCACGGGGGCGAAGGCGTC
>NZ_JBJMQP010000116.1:0-23355 GCF_045802625.1 Hyalangium sp.
GCCGGGCCGTGGAAAGATGTTCGGTGTGCTGGTGGTCGCGGGCCCGGATGGCCGCGTGGGCTATCTCCGTGGGTTCTCGGGGATGATCGAGGGCCGCTGGCGCGTCGGTGGATTCGCGCCACCGCTCTTCGATCTGGAGGCTCGCGACGCTTTCTGGCCCGCTGTGGAGGCGGAGCTCCACGCGCTCGATGACCGCCATGCCGAGCTGCTCCAGGGTGCCGAGCCCGTCGCGCTGCGTGCGCGCCTCTCCGAGCTCACCGCGCGCCATGCCACCGCCGCCGCTGAGCTGCGTACACGCCATGAAGAGAACCGCCGCCTCCGCCACGAAGCGCGCCGACGTCTGGCGGATGAGGCCATGGGAGACGACGAGCGCCGTGCGGCGCTCCACGCGCTCGGGCAGGAGAGCCGCGCGGATGACATGGAACGCCGGCGGCTGGAGGCGGCGCACCACCAGGAGCGTGAGAGGCTCGTGTCGGCCTTGCGAGCCCTCGACGCACGCCGGGCCGAGCTCGAACACCTGCGCGCCGAGCGTTCCAGGCAGATCTGGCAGCAGATCGCCTACTCCTATGTGATCCCGAATGCGCGCGGCGAGGAGCGGCCCTTGGGAGCGCTGTTCGCACCCGAGCCGCCACCGGGCGGAGCGGGCGACTGCGCCGCGCCGAAGCTCCTGGCTCAGGCCTACCGCCACGGGCTGAAGCCACTGGCGCTCGCCGAGTTCTGGTGGGGTGCGCCGCCTCTCACCGGAGAGCGGCACGCGGGCGAGTTCTATCCCGCGTGCCGGAGCAAGTGCGGCGGCGTCCTCCCGTACATGCTGGAAGGGCTGTCCATCGATCCGGCCACGCTGCCCAGCGCAACCCCACACCTGGAGGATGAGCTGCGCCTCGTGTACGAGGACGCGTGGCTGCTCGTCGTGGACAAGCCTTGCGGCCTCCTGTCGATCCCCGGCCGTCACTCCCAACAACGTGACTCGGTGCTCGTCCGCCTCCGGCGGCGCTCCCCAGATGCGCCCGAGCCGCTCGTCGTGCACCCCCTGGAGCCCGAGACCTCCGGGCTGCTGCTCGTCGCCAGGGATCCGGAGACCCTCGCGGCGCTCCAGCGGCAGTTCGCGCGGCGCGAGGCCGACAAGCGCTATGTCGCCTGGCTCGACGGCCACGTCAGGGGTGAGCACGGCGTCATCGAGCTGCCTCTCCGGACCGACTCCAATGACCGTTCCCGCCACATCGTCGACCCGATTCACGGCAAGCACGCCGTCACCGAGTGGCGAGTCACGCAGCGAACTGACAGCCGGACGCGGGTATCGCTCTTCCCTCGCACCGGCCGCTTGCACCAGCTCCGAGTCCATGCTGCGCACCCACTCGGCCTCGGCGCTCCCATCGTTGGCGACCGGCTCTACGGTCAGGACGACACGCGCCTGATGCTCCACGCCGAGTCCGTGACGTTCATCCATCCACACACGGGCGAGCGGCTCGAGCTCGAAAGTCCCGCGCCCTTCTGAGGCTGGCGACTGGGCGTCTCGGGTGAGTGAGCCGTAGCCTGTCTGACGCTTGGGGTGTTCCCCCATCCAGTTCTCGCGCTCGGTGTCCGTCGCCATCCTCCCGTGAGGGTTCCTGGCGGGGGGGTGGTGGGGTGCGGCGTATCGCTTTCGCGGTGCTATGGGTGGCGGTTCTCGGAACGACAGGCGGGTGTTCGCTCCGGAGGGTCTCCAGGACCGCGGCTGCGGGCGCCGTCGAAGCGCTGGGCGAGCCCGGACACGAAGAGGAGTTTCGGCGCAAGGTGGGCCGCCTGGCGGATCAGCTCGTGGACGACGCGCTCAAGGGCCCGCGGCCGAGCCCCCGCGAGCTCGGCCGCGAGAGTGTGAGAGGCATGCTGGAGGGCTTCGAGGGCTACCTCGCCGAGGAAGGAACGGGGGAGCGGCTCGGTCAGGCCGGGGCGAGCTTTGCCCACGAGCTGGGCCCCGTGCTGTCCTCGGAGCTGCGGAACATGGGTCCCTCCACCCGGCTCCTCCTGGATGAAAGCAGCCGGGGGCTCGTGGATGGGCTCTCCTCACGGCGGCAGGAGTTGGCCTCCCTCATGGGAGACATCGCCGATCAGGTCGGCCGCTCCATGGCCCACGCCATGGCCGAGCAGCTCCGAGCCGAGTTGAAGCAACAGCTCGACGCTCCGCCGGATCCCGCGTTGGCCCGAGCCGTCGAGGGCGTGGCCTATCGAGCCGCCGCCGCGGGCGTGCGAGGCGCCACGAACGAGCTGGGGCAGACCGTGCCCGCGTGCAAGGACGGCCCGTGTGCGCCGCAGGTCGTGTCGCAGCTCAGCCAGTCGGCGCTCGGTGGAGCGGTGGCGGCCATGGCCCCGGTCGTCCTCGTTGGCTTCGCAGCCTTCGTGGTGGGAGCAGTAGTGGCGGCCCTCGCCGCACGGGCCCTGGCCCGGCGTCACGGCCCCCGCCGGGCCTAGCCAGGTTTCTCCGCAGCGGCCTGACAGGGCGGCTGATGAGCGAGCAGGGGGACGAGTCTCGGATCCACCGCCCGGGAGGAGGCAGGGCGCGACGCCGTACCTACCCTTCTGGCACCGGGAGGGAGTGGCTCTGCCACACGCCCGTGGATGAATGGATAGAGCCATAGGGGGAGAGCCCATGAAGATGCTGCTTCACGAACTGCACCCGGCGGTGATCCACGCTCCGCTGGTCTTGCTGCCCACGGCCGCGGTGGCCGACCTCATCGCGGTCTCGAGTGGAGACTGGGCCTGGGCCCGAGTGGGCCGGAGGCTGTGGGTGGCGGGGACGGTGAGCGCCCTCTTCTCGGGAGTGGCCGGGCTGGCGGCCTCTCAGGAGGTGAAGCTCGAGGAACCGCGCGCGCGGGACATGGTGTTCCTCCACGGCCTGGGCAATGCGGTCATCTCCCTGGGCGCGCTCGGGGTGACGCTGTGGCGGTTGCGCCGGCCTCCCACGCTCGGCCAGTGCGTGATCGGCGTGTTGGCCAACGTGGCGGCGCTGTACACGGCCTCGCTCGGGGGCAGGGCGGTCTACGAGCTGGGCGTGGGCATCAACCCCATGCCGAAGGACGCCGAGGCGGGGACGTTCAAGGGGCCGCCGCTGCTGTCCCGCGAGGCGCCCGCGGCGCTCGTGAGCGATGCGCTGCGGGGCGTGCGCTGGCTGCTGGGCCGCGCGAGGAGCCTCTTCTCGGGAGCGCACCCGCTGGCTCCCGGCGCCAGTGGCGTCCGCCCAGGTAACCAGGAGCCCTCGGTGGCGAACGAGGCCCTGGCCGGGAGCGCCACTTACGAGGCGGCGGTCCTGCCGACGTAGGAAAGGCGCGGGCAAAACCTCGCTTGAGGAGACAGGCAAGGGCGCGGGGTTCCTGGGGAAACGGCTGTTCGCCATGCCTCCATGAATCCTGGGAAAAACCTCCCGCGCCCTCCATGCGTTGGAGAGGGCCATGCGCTCCTTCCTGCTGTCTCTTGTCGTGCTGTTGGGTGCCGTGCCCGCCTTCGCCACTCCCTCTGCCGAGCAGGTGCGTCAAGCCTCGGTGGTGGTCGTCTCGGGCTCGGCGGACCACATGGATCAGGTGCTCCAGCGGGCCGGAGTCGCCTTCGTGGTAGTGAACCCCGCGGACCTGCCCGAGCTGCCGCTGCACAGCCGCCAGGTGCTGATGGTGAACTGCCGGGGCGAGATGTCCCAGGCGGCGCGCGAGCGGGTGCGGCGCTTCGTGGCGGCGGGCGGCTTCCTCTACACCACGGACCACGCGGTGAAGGAGCTCATCCAGCCGACCTTCCCCAACACCATCGCCTTCAACGACATCACCACCAACGAGGCGGACTTCCCGCTGCAGCTGCGCGGCGAGGAGAAGGATCGCGGCCTGCTCAAGCACCTGGGCGAGCAGTCCTCGCAGCGCTGGCAGCTGGCGGGCGGCGGGTACCTCTTCAAGGTGCTGGATCCGCACAACGTGGAGGTGCTGATGGAGTCCTCCGAGGTGAAGAAGCAATACGGCACGGGCGTGCTCGGCGTGCGCTTCCGCTACCAGGACGGCTTCGTCATCCACGTCACCGGGCACTTCTTCAGCCAACCCGGACAGCGGCCCGAGCTGGCCAAGGCGGGGCGGGCCTTCGAGCAGCTCTCCCAGAACGTGGTGACGGAGAAGGCCGCCGATGGCGCGCGGCTCGACGCCCTCTACAACAACCAAGCCAAGCGCGAGGTGAGGTTGCAGTCGGCGCCCGCCCCGAGCGCCGCGCCCGTCTCGGCCTCCACTGTCACCACCCAGTCGCTGGGTACGGGCGCGCGCGTGAAGGTCCTCGAGAAGAAGGCCAACTACGCGCGCGTGCGCGACGAGCAGGGCAACGAGGGCTGGGTCGAGGCCGACGCCCTCTGAGGCTTGGACGCGGTGGGTCCTCCGCTCAGGTCGACCGCATCCGTGTGCTCAGGTCCAACCAGCCCTTCAGCGTGCCGCCCTGCCCGAGGCTCTGGTTGAACCCTCGGCAGAGCGTCCAGCAGTCCTGACAGCCCCGCGCCGTCCCGCCCTCGCGCATGCGCTCGAGGATGGCCGCCAGGGATTCGTCCCGCACGTTGCCGAACCGGCGATCGATCTTCTCGATGCACGGGGACACATTGCCCAGGTGGTCGATGTTGAAGCTCTGGTGCCCTGCCTGGCATGCCGGCAGCTGGCCGCGGTCCTGAAGGAACGAGTCCACGCTCGCCAGGTAGTCGCGGAACATGCGCAAGTGGGGGTACTGCTTCCACAGCGACAGCAGCCGCGGCGCCAGCCCTACGTCCGGCGCGGCGTCAGGGGATTCCTTCCCACGCCGGTACCCCTGGGTGGAGATGAGCGTCAGGCAGTGGCCCACGTCACGCGCGGCGCTCTGCTTCAGCAGCGCCTCCAGATCATTCTGGTTGTCGCGCATCAGCACGGTCATCACGTGAACCTGGCTGCGGCCGTGCGGGGCGTGCTTGCGGAACAGCTCCACCGCCTGCCAGGCCCGCTCCGTGCCTCCCTTGAGCCCTCGCTTCGCGTCGTGCCGCGCAGCCTCCGGGTAGTCGATGGACACCCCCACCTGCGCCACCCCCGCCGCGAACAGCGCCTTCACCTTCTCCTCCGTCACGAACCAGCCGTTCGTGTAGAGCAAAGGCACGTGGTGCGCTCCGAAGGCCCGGACGATCTCCACGAGATCCGGCCGGACGAAGGGCTCTCCGCCCTCGATGGAGACGAGGAACGTCCCGAACTTCGCCAGCTCGCCGGACAGCTTGCGGAAGTCGTCGGTGGTCAACTCCTCTCGTGGGTGCGCGCCGTTGGGCCAGAAGTCACAGAAGGAGCAGGTGGCGTTGCAGCGGTTGGTCACCTGAACCAACACCTGGAAGGGACGCCGCGCCACCAGCCCCGCGGCGAAGCGAGCGTCGCGCCACAATTCGGCCAGACTCACCGGAACGCTCCTTCCCGCCGGCGCTGCTCGCCCACGCGCGCCACCACATCGCGCAGCAGCGGCACCAGCCCCGTGTAGTTCCCCAGGATGCGCGCCATCGCATCCACCACCTGCTCTATCTGCGCGGGCTTCACCGTCAGCGGTGGCTCCAGCCGGAGCACGTCCCAGCGATGGGAGGCGGGCTGGCACACGATGCCCTCCTCCAGCAGCCTCAGCGCCGCCCACTGTCCGAAGACCTTCTCCGAGACCTGCTCGACCAGCCCTGGCACGAGCCGGTTGAGCAGCCCGCTCTCGGTGGGCCCCAGCTCCACGCCCACCAGCAGTCCCTCACCCCGGATGTCCCGAACCAGCGGGTGCCCAGCCAGCCGCTTCCGCAGCCCCTCCAACAGCTCGGCCCCGCGTGCGGCGGCGTTCGCGGCGAGCCCCTCCTCCTCCAGGATGTCGAGCGTCTCCATCGCCGCGGTGCAGGCCAGCGCATTGCCTCCAAAAGTGGTGCTGTGCAGATCGAACCGGTCCATGGAGCCGTAGGCACGCTCGTGGATCTCCGAGGAGGTGACGGCCGCGGACACCGGCACCGCGCCACCGCTCAGCGCCTTGGCCAGCACCAGCACATCCGGAACGAAGCCCTGGCCCTGGTACGCGAAGCGCCGGCCCAGGCGGCCCAGGCCCGTCTGCACCTCGTCCAGCACGAGCAGCGCGCCATGCTTGCGGCACAGCGCCTGCGCATCCTTCAAGTACCCCGGAGGCGGAAGCACGACGCCGCCCTCCGCCAGCATCGGCTCCACCACGAAGGCCGCCACCTTCTCGCGCCGCAGCACGCGCTCCAAGGCCTCCAGGTCCCCGAAGGGCACGCGGTGGCAGCCGGCGAGCAGCGGCTCGAAGGGCTTGCGCATGCGCTCGGCCCCCATCACCGAGAGCGTGCCGAAGCTCGTCCCGTGGAAGCCGCCCTCGCAGAAGACGAACGCGGAGCGCCGGGTGGCCGCGCGGGCCAGCTTCATGCCGGCCTCCACCGCCTCCCCGCCGCTGGAGGCCAGCAGCACCACCTCCAGCGGGGGATCGAGCCTCTTGCACAGCGCCTCGCCCAGCAGCGCGGCGTGCTCGGTGAGGCCCACGTGGCAGAAGTGGAGCGCCTCCTCCGCCAGGAAGCGCTGCAGCCTCGCCACGAGCCGCGGGTGGTTGTGGCCCAGGTTCACCGAGCCGAAGCCCGCCAGGAAGTCGAGGTACTGGCGCTCCTGATCATCCCAGAGCCACACGTCCCGGGCCCGCGTGAAGACCCGGCCGTAGCCGAGCATGCCCAGCAACCGCACGAAGGCGGGGTTCACGTGGCGCGCGTGGCGCGGGATGGCGGGGTTCGTCACGGTCACGTGTCGAAGCGAAAGGGGGTCTCGCTGGCGGAGGGGCGCGTTGCGAACTGCTGACAGAATTGATTCAGCTCGGCATAGGAGGCGGTGGGCAAGACCTCTCGAAACTCGAGATGTTTCACGAGACAGAAGAGCGAGACCTCCAGGTAGCTCAGGTCTCGCTGTGGCGGGAGCGCGGCGAGCGCGGGCCTCGTGTTCTCCTCCAGCCACGCCATCATGTTGAGCAGCCCTTTTCGCAGCTTGGCCTGGTGCGCATTGCTGTCACCCGCGCCAGCGACCTTCTCCATGATGATCGTCACTTCTGTCGCCATGGCCTGGGAGACGAGCTCCTGCGCATTGGCAAGCAGCGGCTTGTCGAGCTCCTCCGGCCATACCACGCGGGGTCTGGGATTCGACCGCCGCCAGAGCTCGCGACAGACATTGAGAGAACCGAACCAGACACCTTGGGGCGTCTGCAAGCTCGGGATTCTGAGCGCGGGGTTGCCGCCGTAGTCCTCGGGATTGGGGGACATGAGGTCTCGCACCACCCGGAAGGAGTAGTCGACACGCATCTCCGCGGCGAAGATCCGCGTGATGCGCGTGAAGTGTGAGCTCGAGCGGCCGATGATGACAGGCTTGGCGAGCTCTTCGAGCGCAGCTGACATGCGTGTTCCTCCGATCCGGAGCGCTACACGCGGCGACAGTAGGCGTGTCCCGCACAGCGCACAAGCGCGGGGGAGGAGACGCCGGAACACCCGTTCGAGTAAGGGGACAGTGGACGCTGTCCTTTCCGCACCGGGTGGAGAACGGATGACCGAGGAAGTGATCGTGCGGCGCGTCGGTGCCAACGAGGCCACCGCCTGCGTGGAGGCGCTCGCCGACGTGCTGATCAACTGCGTCGAGGGCGGCGCATCCGTGGGCTTCATGCTGCCCTTGACGCGCGAGAAGGCCGTGGCGTTCTGGCGAAGAGTGGCGGACGGCGTCGCCCGCGGGGAACGCTTGCTGCTCGTCGCCGAAGACGGCGACGGTCAGATCCTCGGCACGGTGCAGTTGATCATCGCGATGCCCGACAACCAGCCGCACCGCGCCGATGTCGCCAAGATGCTCGTCCACCGCAAGGCCCGCCGGCGCGGCATCGCGCAGCGTCTGATGGCCGCCATCGATGATGCGGCACGTAAAGAAAGCAAGACCGTCCTGGTGCTGGACACGGTGACGGGTAGCGATGCCGAACGGCTCTATGAGCGCGCTGGGTGGCAGCGCGTGGGCATCATCCCCAAGTACGCGTTGATGCCGACCGGCGAGTTCTGCGCGACGACGTTCTTCTTCAAGCATCTCTGAGTCAGAGGCCCCATGCGTCACTCACTCCCTTCCGCACTCGCAGCCTGGCAGGCTCGCGGCCGCCGCCTCAGTGTCCTGGGCCACGAGGTCTTCGTGCTCCAAGACGGGCCGGTGGACCGTGGCGATCCCCTGCTCGTCCTCCACGGCTTCCCGTCGTCCAGCTTCGACTTCCACCTCGCCCTGCCGCTGCTCGCCGCCCGCCGCCGGGTGGTCCTCCACGACCACCTCGGCTTCGGCCTCTCGGACAAGCCCGAGCGTTACTCCTACTCGCTCCTGGAACAGACGGATGCGGCGCTCCTGGTGTGGCGAGCGCTCGGAATCACCCGCGGCCACCTCCTCGCTCACGATTACGGGACCAGCATCGCCACGGAGCTCCTCGCGCGCCGCGCTCTCGGCCTGCTCCCCATCGAGCTGTCGAGCGTGACGTTGTGCAACGGCAGCGTGCACCTCGAGCTCGCGCACCTCACGCCCTCCCAGCGCTTGCTCCGCAGGCCCACCTTGGGTCCCCTCTTCGCGCGCCTCGCGAGCCCCGCGCTGTTCAAGGCCCAGCTCCGGCGCATCCTCGGCGAGCCCTCCTCCGTGAGCGAGGAAGAGCTCGACTGGATGTGGGCCGCCATGATCCACGACGGCGGGCGCGCACGGCTCCCCGCCACCATCTCGTACCTCGACGAGCGCGTTCGCTTCCGAGACCGCTGGACCCACGCGCTCACCGCCTACGAGGGCCCGGCCCACGTGCTCTGGGGACGACGCGATCCGGTGGCGGTCTCTGCAATCGCTGAGCGCCTCGCGAGCGAGCTGCCCCGCGCCGAGCTGCGGTGGCTCGATCGTCTCGGCCACTACCCCATGCTCGAGGAGCCCAACACGTGGGCAGGAGCTGTCCTTTCCTACCTGGATGCGTTGGAGCCCGTCAGGCCTCCGCCGTGACGCCAGCGGGCCGAAGTCACCTCCGCTTCGAGTTTCTAGACGACCCAACTGGTTGTGGGTATCTTGCTCGCGGAGGTCAATGTAGCCAAAAAGGCGCAGCCTCTAGCAGTCACCCCGGGTCGACCCCCCTCTAAGGAGTGGCGATGAAGTCAACGCGAATCATGTTGCTGGTAGCGGCAGTCGCAGTGAACGTCCCTGTTGTGGCCATGGCGCAGGGCAAGGGCAAGGCGCCTGCGGCCAGCAAGGCACCTGCGGCCAACAAGCAGGTCTCGCGCGGAGAGTTTCTGGTCAAGCTCGGCAGTTGTAACGACTGCCACACCCCGCTGGCCATGGGCCCTCAGGGACCCGAGCGGGACATGACCAGGATGCTCAGCGGCCACCCTGAGCAGATGAAGCTGCCGCCTCCTCCCGCGCCGCAGGGGCCGTGGATCTTCGCGGTCGCCGCGACGTACGGGGCCTGGTCTGGCCCGTGGGGCGTCAGCTACCCGATGAACCTGACGCCGGACAAGGAGACCGGCCTGGGCAGCTGGACGGAGCAGAACTTCATCCAGGCGATGCGCACCGGTAAGCACATGGGCCAGGGCCGCCCGATCCTGCCGCCGATGCCGTGGCAGACCATTGGCCAGCTGCCGGACGAGGACCTGAAGGCCATCTTCGCGTACCTGAAGACGGTCCCCGCCGTGAAGAACAAGATCAACGAGCCGGCTCCTCCGTCGGGCGGTCCTCCGGGCGGCGCCCCGGCGGGTGGCCCTCCGGGTGGCGCTCCGGCGGGTGGCGCTCCGGCGGGCGGCGGCGCTCCGGCCCCGAAGCCGGGCGGCAAGTAGTCCCTGTCCCGCGCTCCTGGCTCGCCTGACGCGCCAGGAGCCGGCCTCCCAGAGCCCAGCCTCCCCGAAGGGTGGCTGGGCTCTTTCATTGCGGGAGCCAGGCTCCGTCGCGGGCACGGAGTGGAGGCGGCGGCAATCGAACGTGCAACATGGCTGAGGCTGAGCTCATGCAGGGGTAGACCGGCCCGCCGTGCTTCACGCAGGGGCACCACCCGTCCACGCCGTCAGGAAGTCGCGGAGATCCCGCACCCGCATCGCCACGTTCGCGCCGATGGTGGCGAGGGTCGCCTGTTCCTCAGGCTTCGCTGGGAGAAGCGCGAGGACACCTACTTCGCCATGATCCACTTCGCCCTGGGCATCATCACTTGGTTCCCCTTCCTACCTAAATAGGCTCCAAGGACACATGAAAGCGAGCTATGCTGCCTCTACGCTCATGGTGCCAACACTCGCAGATACAAAAAGGCGCGTCATGATCAGGCAAATCACAATCGCTGTAATAAGCTTGGTTTTCCTGAGTTCATGCGCATCCATGTCACGCACTGCGGCAGCCGAAGCGCCATGCAACGGCAGCCTCATTGACATAGATGGCAATAAGATCTGGGTGCACAGACAGGGCACCGGCAGCCCAACCGTTGTTTTTGAATCCGGTTTTGGAAATGACTCATCCGTATGGACGTCTCTCGAGAAACAGGTGCGAGAGAAAGGCTTCCAGACTTTCGTCTACGACAGAGCTGGACTCGGTAGAAGTACAATCAACCCTTCGTCTATTTACAGCATCGATAATGATGCGCAAATCCTGACTGCAGCACTTGAAAGATGCAGCATCAATGGTCCGATCGTAATGGTTGGACATTCGTATGGCGGCGCTATCAGTCTCGTGCTTGCCGAAAAAAGCCAAAAGGTCAAAGGACTCGTGCTTCTTGATGCGGTCGTTCCAGGAGCCTGGGGGCAGGGAGAGATAGAGAAGAACCTAGCAACAATGCGGAGCCAATATGATGAGATAAGAAAGCAAGCACCGGAACTGGCCAAAGTCGCCATACCATTTGCTGAAGCGACGCCAAAGATTGTTCAACGAGTCAATAACCTCACGCTGCCTGCATCTCTGCCAATTATTGACATTGTCGCAGAGAATGGCCAGAATAGCCCAGAAAGCACAGCAACATGGCGAGAAGCCCATAAAGGATTTGTTGGCTCCAATCCGAGTCGGACGTACATTCTTGCCACGGGGAGCTCACACAAAGTCATGAATGATAAAGAACAGATTGTTCTTGACTCCATTGTGACAATCATTGGCCATGCCAATAGATAAGAACCCATAACAACGTCGTGAGAGCCTCGCGGGGTGGGCAGGCCGGGGCCGTGTCGTTCATCCAGTTCTTCGGCTCCGCCTTGCAGGTGACTCCGCACTTCCACTCGCTGGTGCCGGACGGCGTCTTCGTGCCGCGGGAGGGCGGCGTGCGCTTCGGGCCGTTGCCGCCGCCCACGCAAGGCGAGGTGGAGCGGTTGCTGAGGGGGGTGCGCCACCGGGTGCTGCGCCTCCTGGAAAAAAGAGGGGCCCTGCCCGCGCAAGGACCCGAGGACGCGCTGCAGGCGTATCAGGCGCACTTGCTGCAGCAGCGGCTGCGCTGGACGGAGGTGGACGTCCGGCCCCCGCCCAGCAAGCAGCCCCGGCCGCCAGCCTGAACCCGCTCTGCTGAGCCCTGAGGCCTGAACGGCGGCACCGCGCTCCGGAGGCGGAAGGAGCGCGGTGTTCCCGGCATACTTCAGTAGCAGGCGCCGCAGCTCACTGGGCCAGTGCCTGCATCGTACGTATCCACCCCGTTGGAGCAGTAGTAGTGCAGGAAGTTGCCCCAGGATCTACCACAGACCTGGGCACAGTCCCATTCCGAGGACACCGTGTAGCCCGGTGCGCAGCTCGGGAGGAGGCCTTGCTCCGCCTGAGCCATGTTCGAGTCTGCCCCTGCCTCCTTCAAGTCGGTGGGGCCACAGCCGACGGCCAGCAATCCGGCCGTGAGAACCAGCCCTCCCATGAGAGTCTTGATCTGCATGCATTCCTCCTGAGCAGCGAGCATCGAATGAGATTGAGAAGCTGGCGAGGGTAACATCCGTCGGTCAGAGCGGATAGTGCCATCGGTTCGTCTCCGGCCAGCACCTGTGGGTGACGCGGAGCGCGGGCGGCTTCCACGTGCTGGATCTGCGGAAGAGGCACGGCGCGCTGACGTAGGCCGAGATGATCCCGAGCGTCAGCAGGCCTCGGACCTGGAATCCGCCGTTGAACTGGCCCGAACTCCCAAGTAGCGGCCGGGCTCGGCCCTCGTGGCCATCCAGGGCGTGCTCCCCTACCGAGGCTCACCTCACGGCGTGGTCGTGGGGCTGGAGTTGGGTTGCCGTCCGTGTGGCAGCACCGGCATGTAACACTTGTTCTTGAACATGCTGCCCATGGAACCGCCGAGCGTCAGCGCTTCGCAATGCTCTCGGTCCAGAGGCATCTCCACCCAGCAGCCTCCGTTGAGGGCCACCTCGTTCTTGTGAGGGCAGCGCCCCTTGGAATCGGGCCGGAGCTGATCCGGAAGTGGCTCGGGCGGTGTCTCCTCCGCCAGGCCTTGGGGCTCGTGGAGTGAAGCAGGAACCTGCGTGGAGGTGGAAGTGGCGGCCTGGCCAAGCCCCTTCGTCCCTGCCTCCGAGCGTCCCGCCGCCAGCGGGGCGCACCGACAGCAGGCGCAGAATCCAGGCGCGCAGTCGCGGCTCGATGCGCTTGTCTCGCAGCAGCGAGGCCGGAGGCGTCACGGTGTCCACGTGCCAGTCTCCATGCTCATCCCTGCGAGGCGCTGAGAGCTTGGGGTACTCGCCGGTGACGAGCCGGCCGAGGAAGGGATGGAGCTCGCCGCCGGGCCCCTGCCACAGGCCGGAGTCCCAGAGGCGGGGGATGCTGGGGTGGCGCAGGCGCGAGAGCAGCGCGGCCTCGCGAGCAAAGCGTGGGTTGTCTGGGAGCACCGCCAGCTTGAGGGCGACGGCGGGAGCGTGCTGCAGGCCCACGGGGACGGCGCGGTAGACGGCGCCATGGGAGCATAGCGATCGGGCCGGAAGTGGAACCAGCCGAGCTCATGGGGCTCGCATTGAAATCCGCATGCTTGCGTGTGGGAAGCTGAGCCTACCACCCTTAAGAGGCCCCCCATCCCCTCTATACGTTGGAGCGAGCATGCACCGAGATGCCAGCACGACCATCACCGCAGCATTCATGGCGCAGGCTGCCGCGGCGCCGGACGCTCCGGCGCTCCTCTTCCGGCGCTCCGCCACGACCTACGGCGAGCTTGACGCCCGCTCGAGCCGGATCGCGCGCTGGATTCGCCGGCGCGGCGCGGCCGATGGTGCGCCGCTCATCCCCTTCCGCATGCCTCAGGGGCCCGACGCCATCGCGGTCGCGCTCGCGATCCTGAAGCTCGGCGGCGCCTACGTCCCGATCGACCCGGACTTGCCGCCGCCGCGCGTTCGCTGGATGCTCGAGGACACCGGCGCCGCGTGCGTCGTCACCACGCGCGCACTCGCTGCCGACCTCGCGCCCTTGCTCGACGGCCTGGAGCGTCGGGTCGAGCTCCTAGCGATCGACGCCGAGGCGGCCGCAATCGAGGCAGAGGAGACGTCGCCGCTCGGCGTCGAGAGCGAGCCCGACGCACTCGCGTACGTGATGTACACCTCCGGATCGACGGGCCATCCGAAGGGCGTCCCCGTCTGCCATCGCGGCGTCACGCGGCTCGTCATCGCCCCCAACTACATCGATATCCGGGCGAGCGACTGCTTCGCCCAAGCCGCCAACGTCGCCTTCGACGCGGCGACGTTCGAGATCTGGGGCGCGCTCCTCAACGGCGCGCGCCTGGCCCTCCTGTCCAAGGACACCGTCGTGAGCCCCGAGCGGATGGCAGCCGCGATCGTCGATCACGGCGTGACGGTGATGTTCTCGACGACCGGCCTGTTCAACCAGCTCGTCGGCGCCGATCCGGCGATGTTCGGTCGGCTCCGCTATCTCCTCTTCGGCGGCGAGGTCGCCTCGATCGAGGAGGTGCGCCGTCTCCTCCGCTGCTCGAGCCCGCCCGCGAGGCTGCTCCACGTCTACGGGCCCACCGAGTGCACGACCTTCTCCACGTTTCACCCCGTCACCCGCGCGCCCGAGCCCGGCCAGGCGCTGCCCATCGGCCAGGCGATCTCGGGGACCTCCTGCTTCGTCGTCGATAGCGAGATGCGCCTCGTCGAGGAGGGTGAAGGCGAGCTCCTCATCGGAGGCGCGGGGCTCGCGCGCGGCTACCTCGGCAACGCCGAGGAGACGGCGCAGCGCTACCTTGACAATCCCTTCGGTGACCGTGCCGGCAAGCTCTACCGGACCGGCGACGTCGTGCGCCGACGCGCGAACGGTGACCTCGTGTTCGTCGGGCGCGTCGATAACCAGGTCAAAATCCGCGGACACCGCATAGAGCCCGAGGAGATCGAGCTCACCCTCAACAGCCACCCCGCTGTGGGCGGCGCCGTCATCCTGGTCCAGAGCGACGACGTTGCGGGCACCAAGCGCCTGGTGGCCTACCTCCGCCCGCGCGACGGCCTGCCGCTCCCGTCCCTGGCCCAGTTGCGCTCGTTCCTCGCGGAGCGCCTGCCCGCGTATATGGTGCCTTCGGCGTTCGTGCGCGTGCCGAGCTTCCCCCTCTCGCCGACCGGCAAGGTGGACCGGCGCAAGCTGGCGGAGAGCCCGGGCGACTTGATGGCGGCCGAGGTGGCGTACCTCGCGCCGCGAGACGAGACCGAGGCGTTCCTCGCCGATCTCTTCGCGCGCCACCTGCGGCGCTCGCCGGGCGAGGTCGGCGTGGACGACGACTTCTTCGAGCTTGGCGGCCACTCCTTGATCGCCGCGCGGATCGTCACCGACGTCCTCTCGACGCTGGATGTCGAGCTCCGGATCTCCGACATCATCGAAGCACCGACGGTCGCGGCGCTCGCGCGCGTCGTGGGGGGCGCCGCGCGGCCCTCGTCGCGCGCCATCCCGGTCGTCGAACGGGACTCCGATCTGCCGCTGTCGTGGTGGCAGGAGCAGATCTGGCTCCACCAGCAGCTCGATCCAACGGCGATCTACTACAACGAGCCCCTCGACATCACCATGCCCGAGGCGCTCGACGTCGCCGCCTTCGAGCGCGCGCTCGGAGTGGTGCTCGAGCGCCATGAGGCCCTGCGTCTGCGCATCGACGTCGTGAGGGGCCTCCCCCTCCAGCGGATCCAGCCGCACGAGCCGCTTGTCCTCCCCGTGCGCGACCTGCGTCACCTCGGCCGCGAGCGCGCCCTCTCGGAGGCGCTGCAGCTCGCGGCCGGCCAGGCACGCCGGCCCTTCGATCTCGCCACCGATCCGCCGATCCGCTTCCTCCTCGTGCGCCTGGGCGACGCGCACTACCGGCTGTTCATGACCGGCCATCACATCGCGCTCGACGGGGTGGCGATGTTCCAGGTATTTTTCGCCGAGCTTGAGGCCGCCTACCGCAGCCTCGCCGCCGGGCGGCCGCCAGCGCTCGCCCCCTTGCCTTTCCGCTTCCGCGACTACGTCGCGTGGGAGCGGGCGCGTGAGCCCGACGCCTCATGGGCCGCTGGCATTGAGCGGTGGCGCGAGCGGTTGTCGGGCTTGTCCCAGATGGCGCTCCCCACGGACCGGAGCCCGGGCGCGCGGCGGTTGTACGCCGGCGCCCGTGAGCGCCTCGCGCTGCCGCACGATCTGACCCTGCGCCTCCGCGATCTCTCGCGCCGCCAGGGCGTCTCGCTCTTCACGACGCTTGTCGCGGCGTTCAAGACGCTCCTCTACCGCTACACGGGGGAGGCCGACGTCGCCGTCGGTACCACACTGGCGACGCGGGGCGTGCCCGGCGTGGAGCGCCTGGTCGGCGTCTTCCTCAACACGATCCTGCTCCGCACCCCCCTCCCCGTCGACGGCACGTTCCTCGACGTGCTGCGCGCCGTCCGGGAGACCTGCCGCGAAGCCTTCGCGCTCCAGGACATTCCGTTCCAACTCGTCGCGCGACACGCGACCGTGGGCGCGTCGCCCGACCAACGGATCCCCTTCCAGGCGGTGATCGTCCTGGAGCCCGAGATCGCACCCTCTCCCTCGGGCTGGGATATGGGCCAGCTCGAGGTCCACACGGAAACCTCGAAGTTCGACCTCACCTTCGAGCTCGACGAGCGCGACGGCTGCATCATCGGCCGCGTCGAGTACCGCACCGACCTCTTCGAGGCCGCGACGATCGCGCGCATGATCCGGCACTACGAGACACTCCTGCGCGGCGTCGTGGAGGCGCCGGACCGCGGCATCGCCGAGCTGCCGCTGCTCGACGAGGCCGAGCGCCGCTGTCTGCTCGTCGACTGGAACGACAACGCCGTCGCCTACCAGGGCCCTGCGCTCCTGCACGCGCTCGTCGAGGCTCAGGCCGACCGCGCGCCCGACGCTCCGGCAGTCCATCACGAGGAGACGACGCTCCGCTTCCGCGACCTCGACGAGCAGGGTAATCGGCTCGCGCATCGGCTCATCGCGCTCGGCGCCCGGCCGGGGAGCGTCGTCGGCGTGTGGACCGACCGCTCCGCAGAGCACGTGGTCGCGCTCCTCGGTGTCCTCAAGTCGGGGGCGGCCTACGTCCCCATCGCCGCGGAGGACCCGGCGGATCGCGCCGGCTTCGTCCTCGCGGACGCTGGCGCCGAGATCGTCGTCTGCGATCGCGCGCGCCGAACCCTGATCGGAGGCCGCGTACGGACCGTCGTAGTGATCGACGATCCTGAGGAGCGCCTCTCCGGGGAGCCGGCGACACGGCCCAGGGCTCGGGTCTCGCCGAGCGACCTCGCGTACGTCATCTACACCTCGGGCTCGACGGGCAAGCCCAAGGGCGTGATGATCGAGCACCACAGCATCGCGGACCGCACACACTGGGCAGGTGCCGCCCTGCGCGCCGTGCCGGGCGAGGCTGCGCTCCATATGTCCTCGCTCGGGTTCGACGGCGCTCTCATCCCGACGTGGTGGGCGCTCGCGCACGGCGCGGCGGTCGTCGTGCCGGCGACGGCGCGCTTGCAGGACCCCGAGTATCTCGCTGGGCTCGTGCGCCGGCACCGGGTGACCTCGCTGTTCACGACGCCGGCACTCTGGACCTTCCTTGCCGAGCACTTCGCCCGCCTAGGGGTGCGGCTCGAGATCGCCATGGCCGGGGGCGAGCGCGTGAGCGGCGAGCTCATCGAGAAGCTCAAGGCGATCGCGGGCCGGGTCATGAACGTCTACGGCCCGACGGAGGCCACGGTCTGCGCCACGGCGTGGGAGGCGCCCGCCCACCGGGTCGAACGGCCGCCGATCGGCACCGGCATCGCGAACACGCCGCTCTACGTGCTCGACGGGCGCCGCCGACCCGTGCCAGTGGGCGTGCCCGGCGAGCTTTACATCGGCGGCGCCGGCGTGGCACGCGGCTACCTGGGCCGTCCCGAGCTGACGGAGCGCGCCTTCTTCCCAGACCCGTTCGCGGCCGTGGTCGGGCACGCCGGGGGCCGGATGTACCGTACCGGCGACATCGTGCGCCGCTGCCCTTCGGGCGAGATCGAGCACCTCGGGCGCGCGGACAGGCAGGTCAAGATCCGCGGCTTTCGCGTGGAGCTCGGCGAGATCGAGGCCGCTGTGCGTGCGGACCCCGCGGTCGCCGACGGCGTCGCCGTGGTCCGTCAGGCGGAGGGCTCGCCGATCAAGCGCATCGTCGTCTACGTCGTGGCCGCCCCCGGCCGCGCCGTCGATACGGTCGCGCTGCGCGCGCGCCTCGAGGCGTCGCTGCCTCCGGTGATGGTCCCGGCGGCCATCGTGCCCATTGGCGCGGTCCCGACGACGCGCAACGGCAAGGTGGATGTGCGCCAGCTGCCCGAGCCGGAGCTCGACGTGGCTCCGAAGAGCCAGCGGTGCGGCCCGCGCGACGCGATCGAGCAGGCCCTCCACGAGTTGTGGTCGACCCTCCTCGGCACCTCAGCCATCGGGGTGCACGACGACTTCTTTGCGCTCGGCGGAGACTCCATCATGAGCCTCCAGCTCGTGGCCGCCGCGAACGACCGGGGGCTCCGCCTCTCCGTGCAGGACGTCCTCGACGGGCGCACGATCGCGGGCATGGGCCGGCGCCTCTCGACCGAGCGTCACGCTGCGCACGACGTCTCGCACGCGCTGCGCTCCCTCGGCGCCCGCGAGGCGCCCGAGGACGCCGCATCACTCTCGGGGCCGTGCTCGCTCTCGCCGATCCAGCATTGGTTTTTCGAGCGCGCGCCCGCCGAGCCGAGCCATTTCAACCAGGCCTTCGTGCTCGAAGCGTCCGAGCGGCTCGACGCCCGCTGGCTCGGCTCGGCGCTCGGCGCCGTCATCGAGCACCATGATGCGCTCCGCCTGCGCTTCGCGCGCGAGGGCGGTGTGATCGTTCAGCGCTACCTGCCGCCCGAGGATCCGGCCACGCGCCCGCACCTCGAGGTCGTCGATCTGCGGAGCGTGCCCGATAGCACCCGGGACGCGGCGATCCTCGAGCACGCCGAGCGCCTGCAACGCTCGCTCGACATCGAGCGTGGCCCCGTGGTCGCGGCCGCGCTGTTTGAAAGCGGCGAGGCTGGCGCGCAGCAGCTCTTCGTCTGCATCCACCACCTGATGGTGGACGGGGTCTCGTGGCGGGTGCTGGTGACCGACCTCGGCACGGCGTACGCCCAGATCGAGCAGGGGCATGCGGTACGGCTCCCGGCGAAGAGCTGGTCGTTCCGCAAGTGGGTGAACGCGCTATCCGCGTTCGTCGGCGGCGCGGCGCTCGACGAGCTCGAGCACTGGCGCGCGTGCCTTTCGGCCCCCGAGCCCCCGTTTGCGGCCGATCGGCCCGGATCCCCGGGGACGACGGGCGAGTCGCGCACGGTGACGCGCCTCTTGTCCCAGGACGTGACCGCCGACCTACTCCAGCGCGCCGGGCGGGCCTACGGCATGGACGCGAGCACCATCCTGCTCGCTGCGCTCTACCGCGCCGTCGCCGGATGGCAGGGGCGACAGGCCCTGTCGCTCTGGGTCGAGGGCCACGGGCGGGAGCTCATCCAGGACGACGCCGACCTCGCGCGCACGGTCGGTTGGTTTACCGCGCTCTTCCCCATGCGCCTCGCGGGCGATCCGTGCGGCGACCACCGCGCTCTGCTGCTCGACATCAAGCGGCGCGTGGCTGCGCTTCCCCGCCGCGGCTGCGGCTACCTCGCGCTCCGCTACCTCGCGTCGGATTCGGAGCTCCGCGCGGCCCTCGTCCCTCGGATCGCTCCCGATCTCTCGTTCAACTACCTCGGCGTGCTCGACGCTGGCCTGAGCGGGGCGAGCCGTCTGAGGTTCAGAGCCACTGCGGCGGGCTCGCTCGTGGGCCCACGCAATGAGCGGCACGTGGGCCTCGACGTCAACGCGATGGTCATCGACGGGCGCCTGCGCGTCGACTGGACCTTCGGGCCGGGGCAGTACGACGAGCAGACCATTGAGGGTGTCGCGGTCCGCTTCGGAGACGCCGTGGCCGAGCTCGTGGCCCATTGCTGCAACGAGATGCGCCCTGGCGCGGCCGCGGCCGCCGTCATGGCGAGCCTCGGGGATCCGCTCGTGCCGCTGCAGCCGCGCGGCTCGCGCCGGCCGCTCTTTCTCGTCCACCCCGCTGGCGGGCTCTGCATGCCATACAGCGCGCTGCTCGGCCACGTCGACCCCGAGCTGCCCATCTACGGCTTCAACGATCCGCAGTTCGGCGCGAGCCACCGGCCGCTGGGGTCGATCGAGGAGCTCGCGGCCGTATACGTGGAGGCCGCTGCGCGGGCGCAGCCGCAGGGCCCGTACCGGATCGGCGGCTGGTCGTTCGGCGCGCTCGTCGCCTACGAGATGGCCCGGCAGCTCGTGCAACGCGGCGAAGAGGTGAGCCTGCTCGCGCTCTTCGAGGACGGCGCGGTCGGGCGCAGGCCCGAGGTGGCCGACTTCGAGCGCAACCTCGAGCAGGAGACCCTCGCGTTCTTCGCCGCGAACCGCATCGACGGCGCGAGCCCGGGGGCCCGCTGGTTCGAGGACGAATTCCGGTTTTCCCACGGACTCGCGCTCCGCTACGATCCCGGCCCGTTCGCCGGTGGGGCCCTCCTGGTGCGCGCGCTCGACGAGCTCCAGCGCGCCGCTGCCGGCACGCGCCGCTCGGCTCGAGAGCTCGCGTTCCTCGGGTGGGAGAAGCGCATCTCCGGCCCGATCGAGCTGTGCGTGATGCCGGGCAGGCACATGGAGATGTTCGCGCCCGAGCGGGCCCCGGTGGTCGCCGCGATCCTCGAGGACGCCCTCGCGCGCTCCGAGGAGGGCGACGCTGACGTCGATCGCATCGAGCTCCTCGCCGAGCTCCAGCTCGACGCGATCGAGCGACGCGATTTCGCCCGCCTCGTGCGCGTCGAGTCGCTCGCTGGCGCCAGGCGCCCGCGCGCCGGCGAACGAAGCAAGGCGTCGGCTCTGCCCACGTCACGCTTCGCGGCCGGCGCGGCACCGCCCACGTTCCCCGCCGCAGCCGGAGCGGCGCCCGTCGCGACGCCGCGCGATGGCGTCGAGGAGGTGATCGCCCGGCTCTTCGCGCGAACACTCGGCAGCACGGAGGTCCGGCTCGATGCCGACTTCTTCGCACTCGGTGGGACGAGCCTCCAGGCGGTGCAGCTCCTCTGTCAGGTCGAGCAGGAGCTCGGCGCCAGGGTGCCAGTGTCGGCGCTCGTGAGGGGCGCCTCGGCCGAGCAGATCGCCGTCGCGGTTCGCTCGGCGACGGCCGAGAGCAAGAGCGTACTGATCCCGTTCCACGTGGGCGGCGCGCGCCCGCCATTTTTCTGCGTGCACCCCGCAGGTGGCAGCGCGTTTTGTTACCGGCAGCTCGCCGCACGACTCGGACCCGATCAGCCTTTTTACGGGCTCGAGGCGGCGCGGGGCTACGAAGGCCAGAGCCTCTCCTCGATGGCGGAGACCTACGTGCGCGCCGTCCTGGAGGTCGCTCCCCAAGGCCCGTACCTCCTCGGTGGGTGGTCCTTCGGGGGCGTCGTCGCGTTCGAGATGGCGCGTCAGCTCGAGGCCGCGGGCAGGGGCTGCGCCCTGGTTGCCCTTATCGACAGCCGCGTGTCGGCGCACCCCGGACAGGCGCAGTACCTCCACCACATGGTCGAGGAAGAGGCGGCGCTCCTCGCCCTCGCCGGGAGGCACCTCGCCCACCTGGCCGGTCGGAGCTTTCCCGTCGGCCATGCCCATCTCCGCGCGCGTCCGGACGGGGAGCGACTCGCGTGGTTCCTCGAACAGATCGCCGCGCACAAGCTGTTGCCGAGGTCGGTCGTCGAGGGGTTCGTGCGCCGCTTCGTGGACGACTTCCGGCGCTGCGGTGAGATGATCCTCGGCTACGGGGCGCCCTCGCCTTGCAGCGCCGATCTCTTGCTCCTCCGCGCCACCGAGACCTCGGCTCCTTACGAAGGCTTCCCGGCCCTCGAGACCCCGCTCGATCAGTGCGACGATCCCACCTACGGCTGGGCCACGCTCACGCGCGGTACGGTACGCGTACGGCCAGTCGACGGTACGCACGAGACGCTCGTCTTCGAGCCCCATGTCGCTTCGCTTGCGAACGTGCTCGGCGCCGCGTTGTCGGCTGTTACCAGGCGAGCTGATTGATGGGGGTGCGGGGGGCTGCTGGCGCTGGAGTGCTCCTGTTGACCACCGTGAGCTTGGGCGTTCGCGCCGTGGCGCAGGTGGCCCCCGTTCGAAGATGCCCAGGGCCTCGGGTTCCCCCAAGCGGAGGAGGCGAGAGCGGGGAGTGAGGCAGCGGCCAGCAAGGAGCGGATGAAGCAGAGGACGCCGCGAGTGGATGGGGCAGAGTTGCTGAAGAGGACGTTCGACTTCGACGTGTTCGCCTGCGTGAGGTGTGGAGGCAGGCTTAAGGGTCTTGGCGTACGTGAAGGCAGGGCGGGCAGTGCGAGCGATACTGGAGCACCTGGGCTTGCCCACGGCAGGGGTGAGCCGGGCCCCGGCGCAAGAATCAATCCAGGCCGCGGGGTGTTGAGGCTGACGCCTGCCCAGAGCCAAAAGGCCCAGTCCCCTACCGCGCACCCCATGGGAGCGCGGCCTGGGCAGGCGTGTACCTCAACGGGCTGTGCGGCCTGTCCACCGACCGGGCGCACTGCTCGCGCGGCCCCTGTCAGCGCTCCTCCTCGCCACCTCCGCTCCTGCCCTCACCCGCAACATGGCCTCTATCCCGCCTATACGCTCCATAGGCCCAGTTTCACCCCTCTAGCGCTCGCGAGTGCTACCTGCCCAGCAGACGAGCCTCGGCGCGGGTGCCGCGCTCCCTCCCGAGCGTTCTTTGCATTAGGGCCCGCGCGTCATTCTTGGAACGATTCCGCGCACCGTTTACGCGCGCCAGGGTCTCGGCCATTTCGCGCGCAATATTCGCGCCCTGACGCGAGAGCAGGAGTCACAGCAAGGGCGGCGAGAAGATCGTGCAGCGAAAAGCGCCTCGGGCCCTCCGCATTTGCGCGCGTGCCCCGAAGGCTTCACGGGCCCGACAGGCGAGCCTCGATGCGCGCGGAGGTGCCGCCGGCCCAGCAGGCGAGCCTCGACACGCGGGGGCCACCGGCCCAGCAGGCCCGCCTGGACAGGCAGGGGGCTACATAGGCTCGAGATTCACCAGTCCCACACGAGTGTGGGGCTCCACCGGCGCCCTCTCCGACGAGCCGACGCCTACATCGCTCGCCGCCTTGCCAGCTCAAAAAGCCTCCCAATCCGGGCACAATCAACTGCTGGGGGCGTTAACGTGGCGGGAATCTTGCCGAATATTCCGACAAGGTCGGCCTCCAAGAGCCTCGGAGGACTGCTGAGCTCTAAGAACTCCGGCTCAGTGACCAGAAAAACAGACCAATCTCGCACTCGCGCGCGATACGTTGCATCCCACAGGCGGATCGCGCGGGTGCGATCAAGCTCCCCAACGACGCGCTTCCGGACGCTGTCGGGTGGACGCGCGTTTGTAAGCTCAAATGGCTTTGGGTCGTTCCCTGGTACTAAGCAGTTGCTGGGTGGTGTGACGCTACGCTCCTTGTACCATTCGGCGGCGGCCTCATGCGTCTCCAGGCGGTGAATCACTCTCAAGAGAGCAACAAAGCGCCATGCTGGCGGCTCGCCCAAATACCGACCCTTGACGGTCATAAAGGCGACCCGATCGCCAACCTTAAGTCGTGGGGCAAAGTTCCTGCCTCGGCATGTCGCGGTTATCGAGGGGAACGGAGATTCAAGATCCGGTTCGCGGCGGCACGATCCATCAATGAACGGGGGCAAGCCATGCTTATCTACCGCGGTACGCCCTCCAGGCGTTTGAATCAGCGGCCGAAAAGTTGCCAGGTAGCAGGCGGCCCGGTCGTGTCTCATTGCCTCAATGATCCAATGACGGCGTCGGTCTTGATTGTAACAGTTCGCCGCGCCCCGTAGAGCCCCGGGATGAACAGGGCTGCCCGCCAGA